>JAQVKV010000315.1 GCA_028694545.1 Zavarzinia sp.
ACACCGACGGCGGCGTCGAAACTGTCGGACACCGCCTTCAGCTGAAGCGCTATGTAGGGCAACACCCCGACGATGGCGAGCCCCGCCACCAGGGCGGAGACCGCCCGGCTCTTGCCGTAGCGCGAACCGATGAAGTCGGCGATCGAGGTGATGTTCTGGTTGCGCGCGATCAGCACCATCCGTGCCAGCAGGCGATGGCCGAACATCATGACGAGGATGGGCCCGACGAAGACGAGCAGGAAATCCCAGCCGGTGGCGACCGCCCGTCCGACGCTGCCGTAGAAGGTCCAGGATGTGCAATAGATCGCCAGCGACAAGGCATAGATCATGTGCTGGGACGACGCCGCGCGTCTCGGCCGCCAGTCACCGACATAGGCGATGGCGAAAAGGCTGCCGATATAGGCCAGCGACATCAGCAGGATAGCCCAGTCCTGCAACATGGAAAGCGTTCCTCCGGTGCGATTTTGTCATCTAGGCGCCATTTGGAACAATTGTCCATTTAGATATGACGACAAGGTGCTGAATCAGCGCAATCCGCCGCAACCTGCCCCGTCGCCCGTCTATTCTTGTGCAGAGCAGCAAATATCTGTGCGACGCATCTAATACCAAAGTCAAAACCCGATACCCGGCCTTTTCGACCATGGTCGGGCTTAAAAAAAGCCGACCGTCGGATACCACTGGTTCGACTGATAAGGCCGGAGCAGGGAACCGGCCGCAGTGGAGGCACAACCGGCGGAAGACCGCCCAGGGAGGTCAAGATGGTCAGCGTTTCCAGCGGCGCGTCGAAAGGACGCGACGAACTGCAGGGCAAGCGAATGGTGGTGTTCGCCTCTTCGCTCGGCACTGTCTTCGAATGGTATGATTTCTATCTTTACGGCTCGCTCGCGGCCGTGATTTCGAAGCAGTTCTTTTCCGGCGTCAACCCGACCGCCGCCTTCATCTTCGCGCTGATGGCCTTCGCCGCCGGCTTCGCCGTCCGCCCCTTCGGTGCGCTGGTGTTCGGCCGCCTGGGCGATCTGGTCGGCCGCAAGTATACCTTCCTCATCACCATCCTGATGATGGGCGCGTCGACCTTCATCGTCGGCATCCTGCCGTCCTATGCCTCGATCGGCATCGCGGCCCCGATCATCCTCGTCGCCCTTCGCCTCCTCCAGGGCCTTGCGCTCGGCGGTGAATACGGCGGTGCCGCGACCTACGTCGCCGAGCATGCGCCGAACGACAAGCGCGGCCTCTACACCTCGTGGATCCAGACGACGGCGACGGTCGGCCTGTTCATGTCGCTGCTCGTCATCCTGGCTGTTCGCGTCTCCATGTCGTCGGAAGACTTCGAGACCTGGGGCTGGCGCATTCCGTTCCTGGTCTCGGTGGTGCTGCTCGGCATCTCGGTCTGGATCCGCATGCAGCTGAACGAATCCCCCGCCTTCCAGAAGATGAAGGAAGAGGGTACCCGCTCGAAGGCGCCGCTGACCGAAAGCTTCGCGCGCTGGGGCAACCTGAAGATCGTCCTGATCGCCCTGTTCGGCCTCACCGCCGGTCAGGCCGTGGTCTGGTACACGGGCCAGTTCTATGCCCTGTTCTTCCTGACCCAGACCCTGAAGATCGACGCCCAGACCGCGAACCTGCTGATCGCCGGCTCGCTCCTCGTCGGCACGCCCTTCTTCGTCTTCTTCGGCTGGCTGTCCGACAAGATCGGCCGCAAGCCCATCATCATGGCCGGCTGCCTGATCGCGGCGCTCACCTATTTCCCGATCTACAAGGCCATCACCCACTACGGCAATCCGGCGCTCGAACATGCCGTGAATGCCTCCCCGGTCGTCGTCGTCGCCGATCCGGCCGAATGCACCTTCCAGTTCAACCCGGTCGGCACCTCGAAGTTCACCTCGAGCTGCGACGTGGCGAAGACCGCCCTGGTCAAGCGCGGTGCGCCCTATTCCAACGAAGTGGCCCCGGCCGGCACGCCCGCCGTGGTCAAGGTCGGTGACGTCGTCATCGCCTCCTACAATGGTAACGACGCCGACGCCACGGAGAAGGCCGCCGCCTTCAACGCCGCCCTGGCCCAGGCCATGAACGACGCGGGTTACCCGGCCAAGGCCGATCCGGCGCAGATCAACCACGCCATGCTGCTGGTGATGCTGATCATCCTGATCATCTACGTCACCATGGTCTACGGCCCGATCGCGGCCATGCTGGTCGAACTCTTCCCGACCCGCATCCGCTACACCTCGATGTCGCTGCCCTACCACATCGGCAACGGCTGGTTCGGCGGCTTCCTGCCCACGACCGCCTTCGCCATCGTGGCCGCGACCGGCAATATCTACGACGGTCTCTGGTACCCGATCATCATCGCCGCCGGCACCTTCGTCATCGGCATGCTGTTCGTCCGGGAAACCAAGAACAATTCGATCGTGGATTGATCTGACGCAAAGAGGGTGGCGGTGCAAACCGCCACCCTTTTTTTGTACTCCGCTTAAAGCCCCCAGCACTTTCGCCCCAAACAAGACGGAGACGTCTCATGTCCGCCAGCCCCAAGCCCGATACCTCGCATGACCTCGTCTACCCGGTGCCTTCGGCGTTTGCCGCGCGGGCGAAGGTGACGACGGCGGATTATGAGGCGGGTTACCGCCGTTCGATCGAGGACCCGGTCGGCTTCTGGGCGGAAGCCGGCAAGCGCCTGGACTGGATCACGCCCTATACGGCGGCCGGCGTGAAGGATGTCTCCTTCGGGCCCGAGGACGTGCACATCCGCTGGTTCCACGACGGCACCCTGAACGTCGCCGCCAACTGCCTCGACCGCCATCTCGCCACCAGGGGCGACAAGGTCGCCATCCTCTGGGAAGGCGACAATCCCGCCGACAGCCGCGCCATCACCTATCGCGAACTCCATGCGGAAGTCTCGCGCTTCGCCAACGTCCTGCTCTCGCTCGGTGTGGCGAAGGGTGACCGCGTCACCCTCTATCTGCCCATGATCCCGGAAGCCGCGGTCGCCATGCTGGCCTGTGCCCGGATCGGCGCCATCCATTCCATCGTCTTCGGCGGCTTCTCCCCCGACAGCCTCGCCGGCCGCATCGTCGACTGCGGCTCCAAGGTCGTCGTCACCGCCGACGAGGGCCTGCGCGCCGGCAAGACCGTGCCGCTCAAGGGCAATACCGACAAGGCCCTGGAACAATGCCCCGATGTCGAGAAGGTTGTCGTCGTGCGCCGCACCGGCGGCAATGTCGGCTTCGTGCCCGGCCGTGACGTCTGGTATCACGAAGCCCTCGCGGCGGCCGATCCGGTGAACGCGCCCGTGGCCCAGAACGCCGAGGATCCCCTCTTCATCCTCTATACCTCGGGTTCCACCGGCAAGCCCAAGGGCGTGCTGCACACCACCGGCGGCTATCTCGTCTATGCCTCCATGACCCATGAATATGTCTTCGACTGCCAGGACGACGACATCTACTGGTGCACGGCGGACGTGGGCTGGGTCACCGGCCACAGCTACATCGTCTATGGTCCCCTCGCCAACGGCGCCACCACCCTGATGTTCGAGGGCGTGCCGACCTATCCGGACGCCTCCCGCTTCTGGCAGGTCATCGACAAATACAAGGTCACCATCTTCTATACCGCCCCCACCGCCATCCGCAGCCTGATGCGCGAGGGCGAGGAGCTGGTGAAGACCACCTCGCGCGCCAGCTTGCGCCTGCTCGGCTCGGTCGGCGAGCCGATCAACCCCGAAGCCTGGTCCTGGTATCACCGGGTGGTGGGGGACGAGCGCTGCCCCATCGTCGACACCTGGTGGCAGACCGAGACCGGCGGCATCCTCATCACCCCGCTGCCCGGCGCCATCGCGCTGAAGCCCGGTTCCGCCACCCTGCCCTTCTTCGGTGTTGCGCCCGAAGTGGTCGATGCGGAAGGCAAGGTCCTGGAAGGCCCGACCGAAGGCAATCTCTGTATCGCCGACAGCTGGCCCGGCCAGATGCGCACGGTCTATGGCGATCACGAGCGCTTCGTGCAGACTTACTTCTCGACCTACCCGGGCAAATATTTCACCGGGGACGGCTGCCGCCGGGACGAGGACGGCTATTACTGGATCACCGGAAGGGTCGACGACGTCATCAACGTCTCGGGCCACCGCATGGGCACGGCCGAGGTCGAAAGCGCCCTGGTCGCCCACGCCAAGGTCGCGGAAGCCGCCGTGGTGGGCTATCCCCACGACCTCAAGGGCCAGGGCATCTATGCCTATGTCACGCTGAACGCGGGCGAGGAACCGACGGACGCCCTGAAGAAGGAACTCGTCGCCTGGGTCCGGCGCGAGATCGGCCCGATCGCCAGCCCCGACCTCATCCAGTTCGCCCCCGGCCTGCCCAAGACCCGCTCCGGCAAGATCATGCGCCGCATCCTGCGCAAGATCGCCGAGAACGAGTTCGGATCCCTCGGCGACACCTCCACCCTCGCCGACCCCTCCGTCGTCACGGATCTCATCGACAACCGACAGAACA
>JAQVKV010000316.1 GCA_028694545.1 Zavarzinia sp.
GAAATGCGCGCCCGAGACCTTCCGCGCCGTGCTCGTCGAGGTGCGGGATCTGACGCGGGACATTCGCGAATTCCGCTTCAAGGCGCCGCGCGCCGCCAATTTCATCGCGGGCCAATACGCCATCCTGCGCATGCCCGACGGCCTTCGCCGCTGCTACTCCATGTCCAACCTGCCGAACGCGGAAGGATACTGGGAGTTCCAGATCAAGCGGGTGCCAGGCGGCAAGGTCAGCAATGCCCTGTTCGACATGGCACCTGGCGCTGGCATCGGCATCGACGGGCCTTATGGTCTTGCCCATCTCGTCGCGGAATCGACACGGCCGGTGGTCTGCATCGCCGGCGGTTCCGGCCTCGCGCCCATGGTCTCGATCGCGCGGGCCGTTGGGGCGGATCCCGCGCGCCGGCTCGATTTCTTCTATGGCGGCCGGACGGCGGCGGACATCTGCGGGGCGGAGCATCTGGAGACCCTGCCGGGCTTCGGCGACACGCTGCGCTACCACCCGGTGGTCTCCAGCCTCGACGATCCGCTGAGCGCCGGGTGGACGGGCCTTTCCGGCTTCGTACACGATGTGGTCGGCCGCGAGATCGGCGAGGCCCTGCGGGAAGCCGAGATCTATTTCGCAGGTCCGCCGCCCATGGCGGAAGCGTTGCAGCGGCTGCTCATGCTCGACATGAAGGTGCCCTTCGGCCAGATCCACTACGACCGCTTCTTCTGAGGGCATCATGGAGCAGAACCCGGAGATCGGCCGGCTGGTCGTCGTCGACGGCATCCCCACGAACTATCACGATCTGGGCGCGGGGCAGCCGGTCGTTCTCATCCATGGTTCGGGGCCGGGGGTTTCGGCCTATGCCAACTGGCGCCTGAACATGGGGCCGCTGTCGGCGTCGCGGCGGGTGCTCGCGCCCGACATTCTCGGCTTCGGCTATACCGAGAGTCCGCTCGGCCTCGAATTCTCGATGGAACGCTGGCTGGCCCATCTCACGGGCTTCATCGACGCGCTGAAGCTCGGGCCGGTCGACATCGTCGGCAATTCCTTCGGCGGCGCGCTCGCACTGGCGCTGGCGGCCCGGGCGCCGGAGCGGGTACGGCGGCTGGTGCTGATGGGGGCGGCGGGGATCGAATTCCCGCTGACCGATGGGCTGGACCGGGTCTGGGGCTATCAACCCTCGCTCGCCCAGATGCGCGGGCTGATCGAGATCTTCTCCTATGACGCCACGCGGGCGACGGACGATCTCGTGCGCATGCGCTATCTCGCCAGCGTCCGCCCCGGGGTGCAGGAACGGTTCGCCGCCCTGTTCCCGGCCCCGCGCCAGCGCTGGGTCTCGGCGCTCGCGACCGGCGAGCGTGAGATCGCGGCCATCGACAAACCGGCGCTGATCCTGCATGGGCGCGAGGATCGGGTCATTCCACCCGCCAACGCGGAACGCCTGTTCCGCCTGCTGCCGAAGGCGGAGCTGCACATGTTCGGGCGCTGCGGTCACTGGACCCAGATCGAACATGCGGCCCGCTTCAACGCATTGGTCGACAACTTCCTGTCGGGGGACGCATGAAACTCCGGGCCCTGCTTCTCACTCTCGCGGTCACCGTCGCCGCCACGCCCGCGCCGGCCGCCGAATGGGTCGACGAATGGCGCGCGCTGGCGGAAAGGACTGGTTTCGAGGGCCACCGCCAGTTCGCCGATCTGCTGGACGATCCGGCGGCCATCGCCCTGGCCCGCGACTGGGAATCCTTCCGGGGCTATTCGGCGCGCAGCCTGGTGGCGGCTGCCAATCTGCCGCCCGAAATGAAGCCGGGCCTCGAGATCACTGCGGAGACGGCGGGGCAATACCCCTGGTTGAAGGACTACCTCCCGGCGCCAAGCCTCGCCCGGCTGATGTCGAGCGACTGGTTCCGCTGGCATCGCATCCGCATCGTGCCGACGACGCCCTATACGGCGTCGCGCGCGCGTCTGGAGGCGACGAGGAAGGCAGCCGCCTTTACCATCAACGACAAGGGCGAATTGCTGGATGCGGCGGGCAAGTTCGCGATGCTGACCGAAGCCGGCTTCCCCTTCATGAAGCCGAAGAACGGGCTCGAGCTTTATTGGGCTTTCCTCTCGCGTGGGGCGGGTAACGACAATGCCTCGTTGAAGCCGATGGAACTTGCCTCGTGTCTGCCGTCGAACCGGGTGGAACGGCGCTATGTCATGCATCTCTGGTGGCAGAAGATGCACGCCCGCGTGGATGTGCCGCCACTCGGCGCGATCCGGGGCGAGGATGACACGATCGAGGCGGGGTCCATCGTCTTCCTCGCGCCGCGCGACATCAAGGGGCTGGCCGCCACCCGCCGGCGCTTCGCCTCCGCCGACAAGCCGGATGATTTCCGCGGCTACGTCCCGACCATGCGGCGCACGCGCATCCTCGGCGGCTCCGACACCCAGGATCCCATGACCCCGGGCATCGAGGCGACCTGGGACGAATGGCGCCAGTCCTGGCTGAAGCCCGATCCACGCAAGTTCGATTTCAAGATCGTGGGCGAGACCTTCATCCTGAGCCAGCCCGAGGTGGGCCATGTCTACGACCCCGCGCGGCATGCCGACAATGAATGCGAGATCGACGTCGTCGACCTCGAAGTGCGCCCGGTCTGGATCCTGGACGTCCTCGACAAGACCGGCAATTACGTCTACGGCCGGCGTCGCCTCTATATCGACAAGGAATTCTTCTACGCCCAGTACCAGGAAATGTACGACCAGCGCGGCAATCTCTGGCGCGTTCTCGACGACGCCCTGGACTTCAATGCCAGGAACGGATTGTGGATGGCGCGGAACTATGTGCTGTGGAACGTGATCGGCCAGCGTTACAACCACATCACGATGACGTCCGACTGGTCGATCGGGAACGAGGACATGGCCCGTTTCTTCGATATCGACCGTCTGCGTGACTACTGACGTGACCATTGCCCGGGTGGTTGTGTCATGATCGGCGGGACCGATTGCCGGATACCCGCCGAGAAGACACAGCCCATGAGCAACGAGAAGCCGCCGCAGGATGAAGCGATCATCCGGACCATCGCCATGCCGGCGGACACCAACCCCGCCGGCGACATCTTCGGCGGCTGGCTGATGGCGCAGATGGATCTCGCGGCGGGCAGCGCGGCCGCGCGCCGCGCCAAGGGGCGCTGCGCCACCATCGCGGTCGACAGCATGATGTTTCTCCGCCCGGTCGCGGTCGGGGACGAGGTCAGCCTCTACGCCACGTTGCTCTCGGTCGGGCGGACATCGATGAAAATCCATGTCGAGGCCTGGCGCCGCAGCCGCGACAGCGAGGAACGCTTCAAGGTGACGGAGGCGACCTTCACCTTCGTCGCCATCGACGCCAAGGGGCGGTCGCGGCCGGTCGATTCGGCCGGCTGAGGGGACCCGCTTCGGTCGGTGGGCCGGGGCGGGGCAGGGGGCTCTTGCCCTTTCGGTCCCGCCGGGCGCAATCTTCCTCTCCCGTTTCTCCGAGGCTTGTTCGTGAAAATGCGCGTGGGGTCGAATCGTCGTCCGTCCAATCTGTTCTATCAGACCGGGAACAAGCGCCCGCCGGTCGACCGGGCCGAGGGCATCCATATCTGGGCCGAGGACGGCCGGCGTTGGATCGATGGCTCGTCAGGCGCCATGGTGGTGAACATCGGCCATGGCAATGCCTATGTCCTCGAAGCCATGAAGCGCCAGATGGACCGGGCCACCTTCGCCTATCGCCTGCATTTCGAGAACGAACCGGCGGAAGAACTGGCGCGGCGCCTGTGCGACCTGATGCCCGAGGAATTCGATCGGGTCTTCTTCGTCTCCGGTGGCTCGGAAGCCGTCGAATCCGCGATGAAGCTGGCGCGCCAATATGCGGTCGCGACCGGGCAGGCGGGGCGCTACAAGGTCATCTCGCGCTATCCTTCCTATCATGGCTGTACGCTCGGCGCGCTGGCGGTCACCGGCTATGCCGCGCTGGCGGCCCCCTTCGCGCCCATGATGCAGCCGATGCCGAAGATCCCGGCGCCCACCGCCTATCGCGACCGCGACGGTCTTTCGATGGAAGAGCGCGGGCTTCGCTATGCCGACATGCTGGAAGCCGCGATCAAGGCCGAGGGGCCGGAGACGGTGCTCGCCTTCCTGATGGAGCCGGTGGGGGGCGCTTCCACCGGTGCCCTCGTGGCCCCCGACAGCTATTACGGCCGCGTGCGCGAGATCTGCGATCGTTACGGCGTCCTGCTAATCCATGACGAGGTGATGAGCGGGGCTGGGCGCACGGGCAAGTTCCTCGCCGGCGATCATTGGCCAGGCGGGCGGCCGGATATCGTGGCGCTCTCCAAGGGCCTCGGTTCAGGTTATTGCCCGCTCGGAGCCACCGTGGCGCCGGATCGCATCGTGGCGCCTGTACTGGCGGCCGGCGGTTTCCTCCACGGCTTCACCTATGCCGGCAATCCGCTGGCCGGCGCCGCCGGCCTTGCGGTGCTGGAGGG
>JAQVKV010000317.1 GCA_028694545.1 Zavarzinia sp.
CCGGTAGGCAATGCGCGCGGCATGGTCATGCACGAGAGCCAGTCCCTGCTGTTCGAGATGCAGGCCTGCCGCACGCCGCAATTCATCGCCTTCCTCGCGCCCCTGGTACGCGACATCTTCGGTCGGTCCGGCGCCGCGTTCGAGACCGCGAACCTGGAGCGCGTCTATCACCGGGTGCAGCCCGGCCTGATCCGGGTGGACGCGGATGAGGTCTGTTATCCCTCCCATGTCATCCTGCGCTATCGCCTGGAACGGGCCATGATCGCGGGCGACCTCGCCGTCGCCGACCTGCCGGGCGCCTGGAACGAGGGCATGGCAGAATTGCTGGGCATCACGCCGCCGAACGACGCGGACGGCTGCATGCAAGACATCCATTGGCCGGGCGGCAGCTTCGGCTATTTCCCGACCTATACGCTCGGCGCGCTGGCCGCCGCCCAGCTCTTCGCGGCGGCGACGGCGGCGGACGACGCCATCCTGCCCGGTATCGCGGACGGCGATTTCCGGCCCTTGCTGGGCTGGCTGCGCCCCCATGTCCACGAAAAGGGTTCCAGCCTGTCGACGGACGCGATCCTGGAAGCGGCGACGGGCATGAAACTCGGCACCGCCGCCTTCAAGGCCCACCTCGAGACCCGCTACCTCAGCGCCTGACCTGTCCGGGCAAGAGCCCGAATGCCGCCCGGAAATGACGCGCGAAATGGGCGCGCGAAGCGTAGCCGACGGCAAGCGCGGCATTCTGGGCGCTTGCCCCCGTCTCCAGCAGTCGCCGCGCCGCCACCATCCGTTCCCGCCGTAGCAACGCGCCGAAGGACAGTGCTTCCGCCGCCAGCCGGCGCCGCAGGGTCGCCTCCGACATCGCGAGCAGCCGCGCCACCTGCGGCGCCGTCCAGGGTGCCGACAGATCCGTCGCCACGGTCTGCGCCACGCGCTGCCCGACCGATTGCCGGAACAGGACCGCCGCCGCCGGGTCGGCGCGCAGGAGGGCCAGCAGTTCGGCCAGGCGGGATGCGCGCACCAGCGGCCCCGCCGGCCCGTCGGCGATGGCGGACGCCGCATGAACCAGCGCTTCGACCAGATGGGGCGTCAGGGTGATCCCGACCGGGGGATTGCGCCGCGCGTCCGCCGGCGGCGGCACCACCATCGTTACGGGCGGCAGCGTATCGGCCGGAATTTCGACGATCAGGGATTGGTAGAAGCCCGTCCGCGCGCTCGGCACGTTCACGACGTCCATCGCGACCCGCGCCGGCAGGGCGAAGACATCCCCCTCGCCCAGCACGGTGACCGCATCGCCCCGCCAGACTTCCTTCGCCCCCGACAGCACGACGGCAAGAACGGGATGATCGAGCCGGATGGCGGCGAGCCGCTCCCGCGTGAGCGCGCAATAGGAGAACAGGCTGTCACCATGCGGTGTCGAACCGGCGGCCTCGCCCCGCCGAAACGGGGCAAGGCCGACCAGCAGGCGCTGCGACAGGGTCGGCACGGGGGGCGGATGCACGATCATGACGGCGAGGATAGGCCCGAACGCACCGCCCCTGAAGCGCCCGGTGATCGGAACGGGTTCATCATGGATCGAGTCCGCGACACCGCGACCGACCATACGCCCTAAGCTGCCGGCTCCGAACGAGGACCGCACCATGACCGACCAGCCAACGACCACCCTGCTGCTCGCCGCCCTTGCCGCGCTGGCACTACCCTGCCTTTCGTCCGCCGCGCAAACCGGGGAGACGCGCGTGATCACCGGCTTCGCCAAGCCCGAAAGCGTGCTCGTCCATGGTGACCGCCGCTATGTCGCCAACGTCGGCCGCGACCTGAAGCCGACCGCCGCCGACGGTGACGGCTTCATCAGCGAACTCGATGCCGACGGCGGCATGCTGAACCTCCATGCCTTCCCGCTCGAGGGCGAGGTCCTGAACGCACCCAAGGGCATGGCGATCGTCGGCGGCAGGCTCTACGTCGCCGACATCGACCGGGTGATCGGCTTCGATCTCGCGACCCGCCACAAGATCTTCGAGCGTTTCCTGCCCGCAGGGAGTACAGCCTTCGCCAACGACATCGCGGTGCTCGACGACGAGACCCTGCTGGTCACGGATACGAATCGCGGGGTGGTCTATCGGCTCCCCCTCGAATCCGGCGATATTTCCGTCTGGGCGACAGGGATTCCGGGCGCCAACGGCATCGTCCACGACAAGGCCACGGGGCGGACCTTCGTCGTCGGGCTGGGCGCGGATGCGACGGGCGGCGACCTGTTCACGATCGACGAGGCCGGCAAGGCGACGATGGTGGCCGGCGCCCCTCACGGCCTTCTCGACGGGATCTCCCTGCTGCCGGATGGCGGCCTTCTCGTTTCGGACTGGATCGGCTTCGACGGCCCGACGGCAGGCAAGCTCTGGCGCGCATCGGCGATGGGCAGCGTGACCGGCAGCGTCGATCTCGGCCCGGCGCTGCACGGGCCGGCGGATTTCGCCGTGGACGCCGCAAGGGGCGTGCTCTGGATCCCGTCCATGCCCGACGATTCGGTCCGGATCGTCCCCTTGCCCTGAGGCGGGCCGGGGTCAGCGGGCCGGCGTGTCGTCCCGGCGGGGATTGAGCTTGCTGGCGAGTTCGGCGAGCTTGTCGCGCGAATCGATATAGACGGTCTTGTGCACCTTGCGAATGAAACCGTCGTCCGAGAGCTGGCCCATGACGCGCGCCACCGTCTCGCGCGTGGTGGACGCCAGCGCGGCGATTTCCGCCTGGGTCGGCAGGGGATAGATCATCCACGAGCCGGGCTTCACCGGATCGTCCTTGGCAAGGCGCAGCAATTCGATGCAGACGCGCTGATGGGCGCCAAGCGTGGCGAGGTCCATGATCCGCTCGTCCGCCGTGCGGATGATGCCGACCATCTTCTGCAGCACGCGGAAGGCGATCTGCGGCCGTTCCTTCAGGAGCTCGGTGAATGTCTCGCGCGAGAGTTCGGCGATCCGGCAATTGGACTGGGCGACGATATTGGCCGAGCGGGGCTGACCATCGATCGCCGAGAGTTCACCGAAGAAATCCCCTTCGCGCACGCGGGCATAAGCGATCTCGCGCCCCTGGGACGAAAAGTTCACCACGTCCACCTCGCCCTCGACGACGAGATAGACGCCCCGGCAATCACTCTGCCGGTCGAAGATGACTTCGCCTTCCTCGAAACGGTGCCAACGCGCGGCACGGGCGAGATCGATCAGCTCCACCTCGGAGAGGCCCTGGAGAAGCTTGATCTTGGCGAGTTGGCTACCTGTCGACATGGCCGGAAGGGTACCCGACGGGGGCCCCACGTCAATCTCCGGATTCCAGGGGTTTCAAGAAATAGTGTGATCATCCGCACATCCCGCGCCGTCGCCCCATGCCATGGTGATCCCGCCTCGCACCCGAGGCGCCAACCCTGCACGAACTTCCCCCGCCCTCATCGAGTGGCGGGGGTTTTTTTCGCCACCTCTTTCGTGCCACCATGACGGCCGTCAAGGGATCGGGAGATGGCTCATGGACATCCTGAAGGTCGCGGTCGAGCTGCTCGGCAACTATTTCGGCGATAAGGTCGATGATTCGGCGCTGGGTAGCGCGGCTAAGGGGCTTTTCGGCGGCGCGGGCGGCGATATCTACCTTGCGGGCCTCGTGTCCAAGGTCTCGGGCTCGGGCGGGCTGCAGTCGCTGGTCGGCTCGTGGCTGGGCGATGGCGCCAATCAGGCGCTCGATCCGGCGCAGATCCTCTCGATCTTCGGCGGCGACAAGGTTTCCGCCTTCGCGGGCGAACTCGGCATCGGCCAGGACCAGGCGGCCGGCGGGCTGGCCGCCGTCATCCCCCAGTTGATCGACCGTTTCAGCAAGGGCGGCGCCCTGCTCGATCCGGGCGAAGGGCTCGGCGGCATGCTGAACATGGCGCGCAAGCTGTTCTGAGCGGAAACCGATCTTGCGCCTGAAGATCCGGCACCGCCGGCGGATTGTCGCGCGGGTGCCCCTTGCCCCCATGCCCGGGCAGTACCAATCTAAAGCCATGATGGACGAACCGGACACCGACACCCCGAGCCTCGAGGGCAAGCTGCTCGTCGCCATGCCCACCATGGGCGACCCGCGCTTCGAGCGCACGGTCATCTATATGTGCGCCCATTCGCCGGAAGGGGCCATGGGCCTCGTCGTCAACAAGCCGGCGGAGCACATCAGCTTCCCCGAACTGCTCGGCCAGCTCGGCATCGAGGCCGAAACGGATGTGGAGCAGATCCGCGTGCTCTCGGGCGGGCCGGTCGAATCCGGGCGCGGCTTCGTGCTCCATTCCGACGATTACACCCAGGCCACCACCATGGAAGTGGGCGAAAGTGTCGCCCTGACCGCGACGGTGGACATATTGCGCGCCATCGCCACCGGCCATGGCCCGCGGAAATGCCTGTTCGCGCTCGGCTATGCCGGCTGGGGCCCCGGCCAGCTCGACGCGGAGATCCAGGCC
>JAQVKV010000318.1 GCA_028694545.1 Zavarzinia sp.
CAGATCATGGGCATCGGCCTCGCCACCGTGAAAACCTACGTCATCAACATCCTGAACAAGCTGGGCGTGGAAAACCGCGCGGCGATCATCGCATTCCTCTCGCGGATCCAATTGCCCTGATCGCTTTCATGATCAAAAACAGGGCAGGAGCATATTTTCTTGTGTAATCAATTAAATTACATCAATTCCGCAAATCCGGCGCCCGCTTCCACCCTAAGGTGGATTGCGGGGGACCTCCCCCGGGCTTCACGCTTCCTTCCAGAAGATAACGGGAACGGGAGCCAGCCGGATGACGGCCATGCCACTTGAAGCAGATCCAGGACCTGACGCAGGCGTTGCGCCGGCCCCTGCCCGCTGCCTCGACATCCGCAACCTTTCCAAGCGTTTTGGCGGCGTCTACGCGGTTCGCGGGGTAACGCTGCGGTGCGAGGCCGGCGAGATCCTCGGCCTCATCGGACCGAACGGCGCCGGCAAGAGCACGCTGATCAACCTGATCACCGGAACCCTTCGACCCGATACGGGTGAGGTTACCATGGACGGCCGCTCCCTCGTCGGGCTGAAGGTGCCGCAATGCGCCCGCGCCGGCGTGGGCCGGACCTTCCAGAACATCCGCCTGTTCTCGCATCTGACCGTGCGCCAGAACGTCGAGGTCGCCCACACGACGGCCAGCCGCCACCGTGTCGGCGGGCCGGAGCTTCACTCGATCGACGACCTTCTCGCCCGCATGGGTCTCGGCGCCCTGGCCGACCGGATGGCGACCACCCTGCCCTATGGCCTGCAGCGCCGGCTTGAGATCGCCCGCGCGCTGGCGCTGGCGCCGTCCTACCTGCTGCTGGACGAGCCGGCGGCGGGCATGAACGACAGCGAATCCGAACAGCTCGTCGACCTCATCCAGCAGATCCGCGACGACTTCGGCTGCGGCGTCCTCGTCATCGAACATGACCTGCGTTTCATCCGCCGTGTCTGCGAGCGGGTCGCCGTTCTGCACATGGGCGAGATCCTGACCATCGGCGGCCCGGACGAGGTGCTGAACGATCCGCGCGTCATCGAAGTCTATATCGGCGGCGGCGAAGACGAGCCGGCCTGATCCCCCATCCGACCCCTCAGGAGCGTTGAACATGCGTAACGACAGCAAGATTTGGTTTGGTCTGTGCCTCGGCACCCTGCTGCCCGCCGCCCCTGCCCTGGCGGCCGAGACCATCAAGATTGGCGCGCCGGAATCGATCTCCGGCGACTGGGCCCCCTATACCGCCGCCCACGGCCTGCGCTGCATGGCTGAACTCGTGAACGAAGCGGGCGAATACAAGATCGAACTCGAAGTGAAGGACAGCAAGTCCGAACCCCAGCTCGCCATCGCGCTGGCCCAGCAGATGCTGGACGACAAGGTCGTCGCCGTCTCCGGCACCCCCGCGTCCGACAGCCTGATCCCCATCGGCCAGCTCGCCGCCGACTATGGCGCGATCATCTTCTCGGCCATGAATACCCAGGTCGAGATGTTCGCGACCGGGCTGGACAATTTCGTAACCACGGCCGTACCCGACCCGTTCAACGCGGCGGCCACCGCCAAGGTCGCCTACGACAAGGGCGCGCGCACCGTCGTGCTCTTCGTTTCGGACGCAGCCGGAACCTGGACGCGGGCCCTGCCCGGCTGGTTCGGCGAGGTTTTCGAAAAGCTGGGCGGCAAGGTCACCGGCACCATCGAATATCCGGGCTTCGGCATCACCGACTGGTCGCCCTTCGTCTCGAAGCTGAAGGCCATGGATCCGGTGCCGGACGCCATCCACATCTCCTCGGTCAACCCGGATGTCGGCGTGCTCATTCGCCAGCTCCGCGCCGCCGGCATGAACACCATGGTATTCGGTTCGGACGGTTTCGACGACGTCACCCTGGCGAGCGTCGCGGGCGGGGCCGCCAATGTCGACGGCACCGTGTTCTTCGCCGCCCACGGCTTCCCGACACCGGGCGGTTCGCTCGCCAATTTCCAGGCTGAATGCGCCAAGCGCGGTTACGAGATCAACGGCGCCTTCTTCGGTCTCGGCGGCGATGTCGTCAAGCTCCTCGTCGGTGCCGCCAAGGCCGCCGGCTCGACCGATCCGAAGGCCATGCTCGAGGCGATCTACACCAAGGGCCCCTTCGAGATCATCACCGCGCCGACCATCTCCTTCGACAACCCCTGGCATTACCCGATCAAGGAAGTGCCGGTCATGGGCTTCCAGGACGGCAAGCCCGTCCTCGTTTCCTCGACCAGGCCGACCGACGTCCCCCACTTCAAGAAGTGAGGACGACGATGCTGGAGATCGAAGGCGCCTGTATCAACTACGGCCCGGTCAGCGCCGTCCGCAACGTCTCGGTCAAGGTGGAGCAGGGCGAGATCGTCGCCCTGCTCGGCCCGAACGGCGCCGGCAAGACCTCCCTCCTCTCGGCGGCCATGGGCTTGCGCCCGCTCGCCGCCGGCTCGGTCCGCTTCAAGGGCGAGGACCTGCGAAAGCTCGACACCGAGAACCGGGTACGCAAGGGCCTGACCCTGACGCCCGAGGGCCGCAAGGTCTTCGCCAATCTGACCGTTCTCGAGAACCTCGAACTCGGCGCCGCCACGCGGAAGAAGGGGGCCGAGATTCACGAGGACATGGAGATGTGCTTCGGCCTCTTCCCCATTCTCGCCGAGCGCCGCCACCAGACCGGCGGCAGCCTGTCGGGCGGGGAGCAGCAGATGCTGGCCATCGCCCGCGCGCTCATGAGCCGCCCCTCGCTGCTCATGCTCGACGAGCCCTCGCTCGGCCTCGCCCCACGCATCGTCGGCCAGATCTTCCGCCTGATCCGGGACTTGCGCGACCGGGGCCTCACCATCCTGCTGGTCGAGCAGAATGCCCACGAGGTGCTGCGCTTCGCCGACCGCGCCTATGTGCTTTCGACCGGCGAATGCCGCTATGCCGGGCCCGCTTCGCGCCTTCACGACAAGGGTGCGCTGATGCAGGCCTATATCGGCGAACTCGTCGCCTGACGACCGGAGGAGCGTAATGGATTACCTGCTCGAACAGGCGCTGAACGGTTTCAGCATCGGCGCCCAATATTCCCTGCTGGCGCTCGGCCTTGCCATCGTCTTCTCGGTAATGGGTCTCGTGAATTTCGCCCATGGCGAATTCATCGGCGTCGCCGGCTATGCCATGTTCGCCATGGCGGCCATGGGCATTGCCAATCCCTGGCTTCTCGTCCTCTTCGCCGTGGTCACCGTGGTCGTCGTCGCCCTGGTGCTGGAGCGGATCGCCTTCCGGCCGGTTCGCGACGCGCCACCGACGACCGGGCTGCTCACCGCCTTCGGTGTCGGCATCGTGCTGCAGAACCTGTTCCTGCTCATGGTCTCGCCCCGGCCGAAAGCGGTCCCCGCCCTTTCGGTCCTGAACAGCACCTTCGAGGTCGGGGGCTATAATTTCACCATACTCCAGTGCCTCGAGGTCGGCGTCACCTCCGTCGCCATCGCCGCCCTGGTCTGGTTCCTGAAGGGCACGCGCGTGGGCCTTGCCATGCGGGCCGCCGCGCTGGACTTCACCACCGTCCGCCTCATGGGCATGCGGGCCAACCGGGTGATTGCCACCGCTTTCGCGATTTCGGGCCTGCTCGCTTCGATCGCGGCGATCTTCTTCATCGCCCGGCGTGGCGCGATCGACCCCTTCATGGGCTTACTGCCCGTGCTCAAGGCTTTCGTCGCCTGCGTGCTCGGCGGCTTCGGCAGCCTGCCCGGTGCCGTGGTCGGCGGCCTGCTGCTCGGCTTCATCGAGGTCCTCCTCATCGTCCTGCTGCCGGACAAGCTGGCGGGGCTGCGCGACGCCTCCGTGTTCCTGATCGTCGGCGCCATCCTCGTGTTCCGGCCCCAAGGCATCCTCGGCCGCAGCGTCGAACTGGGAGACAAGACCGCATGAATACGCTCGCCTATGCCGAGGGCCGGCGCGGCCCCGCCTTCGCCTTCGACCCCCGTCTCGCCGCCAATGCGCGGGGCGCCTTCTATCTCGCGGTGATCGCCGCCGCCGTCGGCCTGCTGATCATGGCCTTCGGCAGCCCCTTCATCGTTCGCCTGATGGCAACCGCCTATATCAACCTGATCGTGGTGGTCGGGCTGCAGATCTTCATGGGCAATGCCAATGTCGTGAACATCGGCCACGCCGGCTTCATGGCGCTCGGGGCCTATTTCACCGCGATCTTCGCGACGCCGGTGATGATCAAGGCGACCCTGATCCCCAACGCCCCCTTCGGCATGTCGGGGGTCGAGGTCGGCGCGCTCTATGCCTTCTTCATCTCGGTCTGCATGACCACGGTGATCGGCTTGATCACAGGCCTCGTCCTCGTCCGCCTGGCGGGCATCGCGGCGACGATCCTGACCATCTCGATCCTCGTCATCGTGCAGGGCGTGCTCGTCACCTGGACCGACCTGTTCCGGGGCGCCCAGGCCTTCTTCGGCA
>JAQVKV010000319.1 GCA_028694545.1 Zavarzinia sp.
GCGCCACGGTCCAGGCGTAATGCTCCATGTTCTTCGAGTTGATGAAGACTTCGAAGGGCCGGCGCCGGCTTTCCTGGATGATGTCGTTCACGGTGATGTAGAGCGCATGTTCCGATTCCGGCCAGCGTACCTTGTAGGTCTTGCCCGGAAGCACCTCCGGCCGGTCGAGCGGCTTCGTCATGTAGACGATGCCGCCCGCCTCGAAGACGTCCTCGTGGCGCACGGAAGCGGCGGGGGTTTCCAGCGGCAGTTCCGGCTCAGCCGCCTTCTTCTCTTCCTTCTTCGGCTCGACCGAGAGGACGGAGCCCGTGATGTCGTTCGGACGGTAGGTGGTGCAGCCCTTGCACCCCTCGTTCCAGGCCATCAGATAGACGTCCTTGAAGGCGTCGAAGGAAATATCCTCGGGACAGTTGATGGTCTTGGAAATCGAGCTGTCGACATATTTCTGGACCACGGCCTGGACCTTCACATGGTCC
Source organism: Zavarzinia sp. (assembly GCA_028694545.1). Lineage (GTDB taxonomy): Bacteria > Pseudomonadota > Alphaproteobacteria > Zavarziniales > Zavarziniaceae > Zavarzinia. The sequence goes on from JAQVKV010000319.1 coordinate 477, forward strand.
GCCGGGGTCAGCACCTGGGCGTCGACGAAATAATCCGGCAGCGGCGCGTCGCCCTTCAGGCGGTGCCACAGGCGATAGGCGTAGTCGGTCACTTCCTCCTGCCGGCGGCTGCCGTCGGGCATCAGCACCTTGCGGGTATAGGCGAAGGAAAACACCGGTTCGAGCCCCGACGAGACATTGTCGGCGAAGAGCGAGATCGTCCCTGTCGGCGCGATCGAGGTGAGCAGGGCGTTGCGGATGCCGTGTTCGGCGATCGCGGCGCGCACATCCTCGTCCAGCGCCTTGATGCTTTCGCCCGCCAGATATTTCTCGCGGTCGAAGAGCGGGAAGGCGCCCTTCTCCTTGGCGAGGCCGGCCGACGCGAGATAGGCGGCGCGCTGGATCGCCTTCATCCAGGCTTCGATCAGGCGCAGCGCCTTCGGCCCGCCATAGCGCGCCCGGCACATGATGAGCGCATCCGCGAGGCCGGTGACGCCAAGCCCGATGCGCCGCTTCGCCCTGGCTTCGTCCGCCTGTTCGGGCAGGGGGAAATTCGAGGCATCGACAACATTGTCCATCATGCGGATCGCGGTCCGCACCGTCCTGTCCAGCGCCTCGAGATCGAGGGCGGCATCCTCCTCGAACGGATCGGTCACGAACCGCGCGAGATTGACCGAGCCGAGCAGGCAGGCGCCATAGGGTGGCAGGGGCTGCTCGCCGCAGGGGTTGGTCGCGCTGATCGTCTCCGCGTACCAGAGGTTGTTCAGGCGATTGATGCGATCGATGAAGATCACCCCCGGCTCGGCATAGGCGTAGGTCGCCTTCATGATCGTGTCCCACAGGGCGCGGGCCTCGATCGTCTTGTAGACGACGCCGTCGAAGACGAGGTTCCAGGAATCATCCGCCGCCACCGCCTTCATGAAGGCATCGGTGACGAGGACCGAGAGATTGAACATGCGCAGCCGGCCGGGATCGCGCTTCGCCGCGATGAACGCCTCGATGTCCGGATGGTCGCAGCGCATGGTCGCCATCATGGCGCCCCGGCGCGAACCCGCCGACATGATGGTGCGGCACATGCTGTCCCAGACGTCCATGAAGGGCAGCGGGCCCGAGGCATCGGCCCCCACGCCCTTCACCGGGGCGCCCTTCGGCCGCAGCGTCGAGAAATCGTACCCGATGCCGCCCCCCTGCTGCATGGTCAGCGCCGCCTCGCGCAGGTGCTCGAAGATGCCCGACATGTCATCGGGGATCGTGCCCATGACGAAGCAGTTGAACAGGGTCACCTTCCGGCCGGTGCCGGCGCCGGCCATGATGCGGCCGGCCGGCATGAAGCGGAAATCCTGCAGCGCGTCGCGGAAATCGGCCACGTGGCGCGCCCGTTCCGCTTCCGGCTCGGGCGCCGCCAGGGCCGTGGCCACCCGCGTCCAGGTTTCCTCGATCGTGGCATCCAGGGGCCGTCCGTCCGCATCCTTCAGGCGGTATTTCATGTCCCAGATCTGCTGGCTGATCGGTGCGATCGACACCATGGTGGTCCTCGTCTTCTTCAGGGCGGCGGCGGACGGGACAGACTGGCAGCCCCGCCTGCCCCGGTCAACAACTCGTTCTCTCTTTGTTTCCACAGCACCACAAAGCACAATATGCTGATTTTCTTGGGGAATTCAGCTTATCCCCAGATTCAACAATTCGTGGACAGTGACTTATCCACAATCCACATCTTGTGGTGCTGCAAATGTTCTCGATTCGTCTATGACGCCAGATCTTGGGGTCGGCGCGCCACCGCGACGAGCGCGTCGGAAGCGGCCTCGACCCGGGCTTCCAGCGTCGTCATGAAAGGCTCGCGACGCAATCCCGGCGGGATCGGGGCAAGGAATTCGACCGTGATGGTCCCGGGCGGGCGCCGGAAGGCGCGGCGCGGCCAGACCAGGCCGGAATTGAGCGCGACCGGCACGCAGGGCACCCCGAGTTGAGCATAGAGCGCGGCGACACCGGGCTGATAGGGCACCTTGTCGCCCGGCGCGACACGGGTGCCCTGGGGAAAGATCATCACGGCGCGGCCGTCCGCCACGATCGCCTTCGCCCGGCGCACCATGTCCTTCAGGGCCCTGGCGCCGGCGGAACGGTCGATCGGGATGTTGCGCATGGCCAGGATGTACCAGCCGTAGAAGGGGATCCAGGTCAGCTCCCGTTTCAGGACGACGCCGGGCATGCCGCAGATGTGAAGCAGGGCGATCGTGTCCCAGGCGGACTGGTGCTTGGCGGCGATCAGCACTGGCCCGTCCGGCAGGTGATGACGTCCCTTCACCTCGACCTTCACGCCGCAGATGACCCGCAGCGCCACATTCACCCCGCCGATCCAGAGCCGCGCCGCGACCGGCCCGACGGTGCGCGGCAGCAGCAGCACCGGCAGCATCAGGACGGCGACGAGCCCGGTCCAGACATAGAAGAACAGGTTGAACAGAGCCGAGCGCAGCCACATCAGCAGGGTCATGGGGTGGTTTCCGGCCGGGCGGGCGAAAGCTGCTCGGTCTTGGCTGGGGAGGGTTCCGAATCGATGGGAGCGACCACGCGGCCGGCGGACGCGGGCGTCAGGTCGGCAAGGCGCTGGCGGATCAGCGCCATGGTGTATTTCGCGAATTCGAGCGGGGCGGTCACCGGCGGCAGGGTCCCGCTCTCGAACACGCGCTCGGGAAAGACCGGATGGGGCACCAGGGTGACGCCGGGCAGGGCCCTGTGCAGTTCGACCAGGGTGCGCGGCATGTGATAGGCAGCGGTCACGACCCGAAGGGTCTTCATACCGTGCGCCACCGCCCAGGCCGCCGCTTCCTCGGCATTGCCGACCGTGTTGCGCGCCTGATAGCCAAGATCGACGCAGCAGCGGAAGGTCTCGTCCGACAGGGCACTCAGCCGTTCGCGGATGTCCTCCGGCCCCGAATCGGTCGAGACGCCGGAGACGAGCAGCCGCCGTGCCCGGCCTTCCGCCATCACCGCCGCCGCCTCGTCGAGGCGGAGCGCGCCGCCCGTCAGCACGACGATGCCATCGGTCGGGCTGGTCGCATCGTCGACGAAGGTCGGGATGCGGCCGAGGAACCAGCCATAGGCGCCGAACAGGAAACACAGCACGAGAGCGAACAGGCGAATGCTGCGCATCACCCACCTCCCCCACGCGGGATATCACACCGCGCGCTCATGCCCGGCGCCTCCTCATGTCAGGCGCCTCAGGGCACGGCCGACGGTCACGCCGGCGGTGGCCATGGTCAGCCCGCCGACCAGGAACGGTATCGCGAGCAGGGGCAGCAGGGCCTGGAGCAGATCATCCATCGCGGGCAGGAACGGCGAATCGAGCGAGGTGGCATAGAGCGCGAAGCCATAGACCACCACCCCGCCGACCGCGCCCCCCGCAACCGCCCCGGCGAAGCCGAGGATGAGGAAGCGGCGCTCGAACTCGCGCGAGACCAGGCGGTCATGGGCGCCGATCTGATGCACGATCTCGATGATGCCGTGGTGGGTGGCGAGGCCGGCCCCGGTGGCGAAGACAACCACGGCGGCCAGGCAGAAGGCGACGAGCAGCACGACCGCATAGGCCGCCATCTCGATGGCGGCGGCGATCTCGCCGATCTCGTCCAGGCTGTCGACCGCCGCCTCGACACGGGCCCCCTTCACCAGCTTGTCGATCCGCGCGGCGAGCGCCGCCGCGTCCAGCGCCATGCCCGGTGTCGCGACGATGTCGATCAGCACCGGCAGGGGCAGGTCGCCCATGGCGGCGTCCCGGCCGAGCCAGGGCTCGAGCAGGCGTTCCATGGTCGGCTGGGGCACCACTTCGGCGGCGATCACCCCTTCCGTCTCGGCCAGCAGATCGACCACCCGGGCCACGGTCTCGTCATCCACCGCGCCCGCCTCCGCGGTCGGCAGCTCGACGGTGTAGCGGCCGGAAAGCTCGGCCTGGAAACTGGCCAGCGAGCGGTCGATGCCGATGGCGGCCGCGGCCGCAAG
>JAQVKV010000320.1 GCA_028694545.1 Zavarzinia sp.
TCTGCGCGATCACGCGCTGGCGCGCGGCGAGGAAATCCATGCGCCGCACCAGCATGCCGATCAGCGGAATTTGATTCAGATCCATCGCGCCAAGCCTTCGCCCGCTTTCCGTGGTCTCGCATGCTGGTCGAAGGTCGATTAACATCCCGTAAACGAAACGGCCCCACGCGGGCGAAAAGCCTTCGTTAACCTTGAACCCGCAAGATCGCCCGATGACCGACGCCACCCGCAAATCGCCCGCCAAGGCCGTCGCCCTGAACTACCGAAGGGGCGCGGATCCGGCGCCGCGCGTGGTCGCGCGCGGGCGGGGCGAGGTGGCGGAGCGGATCGTCGCCATGGCCCTTGCCCATGATATCAAGCTGCGCGAGGACGGCGATCTGGTCGAGATCCTGGAGCGGGTCGACCTGGACGAGACCATTCCGCTTGAAGCCTTCGCCGCCGTCGCCGAAATTCTGGCCCATGTCTATATGGCCAACAATCGCCTGCGCGAGGCGCGCGAAATCCGGGACGAGCCGCCCGGGGATCACCCGTGATGTGGCCTGACCTGGTGCGGGCGGGCTTCGCCCTCGGTATCGTCATCCTGCTGATCCTGATTCTGGGGGCGGTGCTGCGCCGCTTCGGCCAGGGCGGCACCTTGCGCGCGGGCAAGCGCCTCGCCATCGTCGAGAGCCTGGCGATCGATCCGCGACGGCGCCTGGTCCTTGTCCGCAGGGACGAGGAGGAACATCTCCTCCTCCTCGGCCCCGGGGGCGATCTCGTCGTCGGGTCGGGGGGCAGGGAACAACCGCAGCCGGCGACACCGCCGGGGGAGCCATGATGAGCCGACGCACCGCCGCCCTTCTCTTCGGAGCCACGGGTGCCCTGCTCGCCCTTGGCGGCACGGCGGCCGCCCAGTCGATCAATCTCGATTTCGGCGGCGAAGGCGGCACCACCACGCTCATCATCCAGATGATCGTGCTGACCACGGTGCTGACGCTGGCGCCGTCGCTCCTCGTCGTCGTCACCTGCTTCGGCCGTCTCGTCGTCGTGCTCTCGCTGCTGCGCACGGCGATCGGCGCCCAGCAGACCCCGCCGAACACGATCCTGATGGGCCTTGCCCTGTTCCTGACCGCCTTCATCATGGGCCCGACCTTCGAACGCGCCTGGGACGACGGCATCAACCCCTATATCCAGGGCCAGATGGACGAACGCGCGGCGTTCGACGCGACCGCCGCCCCCTTCCGCACCTTCATGCTGGCGCATACGCGCGAGGCCGACCTCGCCCTCTTCGTCGACCTGAGCGGCGAGGCCCGGCCGGCGACACCGGAGGCCATACCGCTGACCAGTATCGTGCCCGCCTTCATGATCTCGGAACTGCGTCGCGCCTTCGAGATCGGCTTCCTGCTCTTCGTGCCCTTCCTCGTCATCGACATGGTGGTGGCATCGATCCTGATGGGCATGGGCATGATGATGCTGCCCCCGGTCATCATCTCACTGCCCTTCAAGCTGATCTTCTTCGTGCTGGTCGACGGCTGGAACCTGACGGTGGCGAGCCTCGTGCAGAGCTACGGGACCTGAACCGCCGGCATCAGATGGCTTTCCGCTGCAGGGCCTGGGGGGTGTAGTCCCGCGCCTCGCGGCCTCCCTCGTTGCAGCGCGGCCGGTCGCTCACCTCGTTGGTCAGGCGATCCGCCATGTAGGCGCCGGACACCAGATCATAATAGACGCATAGATGCTGTCCGAGGATGCGGGTCGCATAGTCATAGCCGATCGAATTCATCGCCACACGATAGAGATCGCCGCGCAGGTCGTAGACATCGGCCACCACCGGGTTCAGCGAATCCTCATCGAGATAGATCGTGCGCGCGCCATAGACGTGGCGGATCCCGGGTTTCAGCCTCGCCTTCACCACCCAGCACCGATGCAGTTCCCAGCGGACGAGGTCCGGATTCAAATGGGCGGGGCCGAGCAGGTCCTTGTAGCGGAGTGCGGGATCGTCGAGGCGGAAGTTGTTGTAGGGAACGAAGAGTTCCTGCTTGCCGACCAGATCCCAGTCATAGCGCCGGGGTGACTGGGCCCAGAGGCCGGTATCGTCGACCGTATGGAAGCCACCCGGGCCGATCGGATAGTCGCCCGCGACCTCCGCCACCTGCTTCACCCGCCTCGTGCCGGGGACATAGGTCCAGGCCTGCGTGGGGCGACGGGCGAAATCCCAATACTCCCGTGCCAGCACGATGGTGCCGGCCTCGCGCTCGGGCTTCATCGTCGTACGATAGACCAGGGCCGAGGTGCCGTCGTAATCCGCCCGCATCACCGCGGGGTCGTAGGATGGGCAATAGATGTCCCATTTCTGGGCGCCCCAAGCGATGGTGCCGTTGGGATAGACAACCGCCTCGTCCATCGTGCCCCGGACCGTGAAGGGACGCGGCGCGGTGATCGCGTTCCAGATCGCCTCGAGCCCCGATTTCGGAAAAGGAAAGGCCGGCGCGCCATAAGCGCCGGTAACGCCTTCGCCGTCCGCCGTCAGGCCAGCTTCCGCCGCGTTCAGCTTCAGGTTGGCGAGAAGATCGTCGGCGAAGCGAAAATCGCGGTGGCAGGGATAGACATCCATGCGGAAACTGTCCGGGAATTTCCGGATCAAAGCCTTCTGGCCTTCGCTCAGCCGGCCGGCGTGCTGCCCGACATTGCGGGCATCAATGGAAAACAGCGGCTTCTCGCCCGCATAGGGGTCCGCCTGCGGACGGCCGGTGCCGGCGAAGGCGATGCCCGGCGGCACCCCCAGCCATTTGCCGGCATAGGGGGCCAGGAGGCCGTCGGCACTGCCTTCACGCTGGGCCCCGAAGGGAGTCAGTTCAGCGCCGAGCCGCGCAACCTCCCCCGCCACCGCCCAAGCCGGTGATTTCCGGCCGGCCAAGGCCAGCGCCGCCACGCCGCCGGCCATGAAGTCCCTGCGCCTCATGCGTTTCCCCTTGTCGTTATTCCCGATTTCGTCGCGTTTCACGCCGATCCGGGTTTAGTTGAGCAAGAGAACCACAGAGGCCCGGCCGGCACCCCGGCCATATGGACTAGGCTCAGTCGGCCGGGGGGGGCCGCCGGGCGTTCAGTCTTCCTCCCGGCCCAGCTCGCCGGTGACGAGACGACGGCGCAACTCCTCGAGGAAACTGCCGGCACCGCCGACATTGGCCATGGTCTGGGCGAGGTTGCGGGTGGCGAGAGCGCCCGGATCAGCGTCGCCGGTCAGCATGGCGAATGCATCCGCATGGCCGCTTTCGGCCATGGCGGGCCCCCAGGCCTCGGCCAGTTTCTCCTGGCCCGCGACGTCGCCCGCCAGCGTGAGCGCCACGGCCTGACGCAGCACGAGAGATTCGGCGGCCGCATCCGGGGCGCCGTGGTCGGGCGGGGCCTTCTGGGCCAGCAGGCGGCCAAGCGCCGTAGCGGCGGCGGGCCAGTCCCGGGCCTGCCAGGTGATTTCGGCGGCGAGCGTTGCCGCGTCCGCGCTGTCGTCCCCGGCGAGCAGGGCGATACCCTCCTTCGCCCGACCGAGATCGGCAAGCGCGCGGGCCCGCAGCAGCAGACGCAGGCGCGCGGTAGCGGCGGCAAGTACCGGCTGTTCGGAGCCGTCGAGGACCGAGAGGGCGACCGCCGGTTCATGATCGAGGAGATGCAGCAGGGCGAGACGCGCCGCGACCCGGGCCTTCGGGATCCCCTGCAGCCGGTAATTCACATGATGGGTCAGCAGCACCTTCGCCTGATCGAGCAGATCGACCTGCACCAGCCGGTCGGCGAGGCGGCGGATCATCTCGTCGCCGTCGCGGCCGAGCGGGGTCAGCTCACGATAATCGAAATAGAGTGCGACCGCCTGAACCGGCGGCATGGCATCCGCCGCCCCGCCCAGGAAGAGGCGGCGGAAGGCGGTCGACAGGGTTTCCTTCAGGGCGGGGGTGGCCGGATCCTTGGGGAACAACTTGATCGCGAGACGCAGCGTCTCGAAGCCGTCGCGCCAGCGCCCTTCCGCCAGTTGCAGGTCCGCGAGCCGGCGCAACACGGCCAGTTCCTTCGTGTCCCCGCGCCAGGCATAGCGCAGACGATCGAGGCGGGCGATGGCCTCCGCCCGGTCGATACCGCCGTCGGCGAGGCCGAGTTCGATCAGCCCCATCTCGGCATCCACGCGGGCGACACGCTCGCCGCTCGCCAGCGCCGCCTCGAAAGCCGCGCGGGCCGCGACAGCGTCCGAGCGGCGGACGGCGACCCGGCCTTCAAGGGCCAGCGCCCGGGCCTTGCCGGCCGCCGTCTCGGCCTTCGCGGAGAGCTGGGCCGCCGCCTCGCCCGCCGCGCGGATGTCGTCGGCGGCCAGCGCCGCCTCCCCCACCGCCGCCAGCAGGCGTTCGACGTAACGCGGTGGATAATGCTCGAGTGCGCCGAGCGCCCCGGCGAAGGCC
>JAQVKV010000321.1 GCA_028694545.1 Zavarzinia sp.
GCCGAGGTGATCAGCCGGGCCGGATACACATCGCGCAATATGTCTCGATGATCATCGGGGCGCGGGACAAACAGGACGGGGACGATCAAATCAACAGCCTGCCCCACGTCGGAGAGCCGCGCGGCATCGATTTGGTTAAGGAGCGCAAATCTGACCGCCTGTCCGCGTAGCGGGCGGCGCCGGGCAGCGATCACACCGCCGCCCGGGGTGTGTTCAATGATCGACCGGGAGCGCCGCAGGCGCCGCCGGCCCAGCTCATAATTGTACGCGAGGGTGACGGGCTGCCCCGCCATGGCATAGCCTATATCGACATAGCCTGCGCTCGACGTAGGGTCCTGGATCGACACCTGCCAATAGCGCGCGCGCGTCTTTTCTAGCGGGATCCAGAGATGGCGCGAATATTGCGCCATGTCCCTCTCGCGCGGCAGGCCGCGCCACCAGCCTGGGTCATCCCAGGGGAGAGCCATTGACGGCATGACCCGGGTCCAGATGCGCTGCGGGGCCTGATCCAGGATGTCGCCGTCATGGGCGGCCGAGCTGGATGCCCGGATGGCATAGGTCGCGGACAGTGTCACGGTGAGGTGCGCAAAAAACCAGCGAGAGAGGGTGATGGCCCGCCCGAAATCAACCTGGACAACGGCGCTGGCCGGCGTCGAGCAGCGCGCCGGGCGGGCGATCATGGCCCGGTCGAGCAGGTTTTCGAGCGGCAGGATCCAGTTGGCGCCGGCAAAGACCGCCGCCTCGGAGATGAGCAAGTTATCGTAGAGGAATTCGCCGTTCACGGTCAGCCCCAGAGCCGGAATGTAATGAGATGCGATGCAGGCGAGAGCAGGCGCCGCCCAATGACGCGGTATAGCCCGGAGATGCCGAGCGCCGGATAGTCGAGCTCAATGCATGTCGTGCCGACCTGCCATGCGCGCCGAGCGGCCGTCAGCTCGACGACCACGCGCCACGAGCGCCGCCTCACCCCGAACAGCGTCCCGAGCGAGGCCGCCAGCGCGTGAGCATCCGCCGCCTCCACCAGCGCGCTTTCGACGATCAGGTCTCGGGCGGCGGCGCCGTACGCCGCTTTGGTCGCGGGATCTGACCAGCCCGCCTCCCGCCACTCTCGTGCCAATTCGGCGGCCCGGTCGGTCTCCTGCACCGCGCCAGCGAGATCCGCGCGCCGCATGACCGTGTAATTTCGGGCATATCTGACCGTGATGCGCCACGCCGGGATGGAGTCTGTCGGATCGTCCTCGATGAGGTCCCGGATCGAGAGACCATCGAGGACCTCGGCCGGCGCGCCCGAGGGCGCCTCCAGGCGGCCAATCTGCCAGACGCCGAGATCGTCGGGCACGCACCATGCCCCGATCGAGCGCGCCAGGGTCTCGATCGCCGCCCGGTACGAGGTCGGCTGGTCCAACCACAATCCGACCGGGGCAGGCGCGTCGATCGTGCCGAAGCTGTCCCCGATCGCCCCGGCATCGACACCGGCACGGGTCAGCAGGCGCGTGATCAGCGCTGGCGCGGTGTGGACATAGCTGCCTCCCTGAGCCCCTTGCAGACACACCGTGAGCTGCCCCGTGATGATGCCGCCGCCCAGCGCGATCAGCCCCCGCTCGCGGTCGCGAACATACGATCCTGGCGTCGGTGAAGCAGCGTCGAATGCCGCCGGCGTCAGGTCGCCGGCCATGGTCGCGCCGCTGTCGCCGCCGCCGGCCCTCAGGACCTCTGCGCCGAACTCGCCGCCGTCATTGAGCTGATAGACCTGACGGGCGGTGTTGACGCACGGCGGCGAGATGTTCGCCCGCAAAAGATCGCCCAGGGCCAGCGGCACGGGGCGGCCGGCGATGTCCTCGGCCGCCCCTTCGTAGCCGGTGGCTCCCGTGTTGGTGCCTGCATACGTGCGATCCTGGACATCGCTGTCGAGGTCGCCCCGAGGGTCAAATACGGCCAGCCTCAGCCGGCTGGGTCCCGAGATGTCCAGATCCAGGCGGGCGGTATCCACTCGTCCCCGGAGGAGAGGTGTCCATTCCGCGAAGGGCCTCGGCGCGCCATCCTGGGCGACTTCACCGAGGTAAATCGCCACCGCGCCCCAGTGGGCACCGTCATAGATGGCGAGTCCGCCAGCTGTGGCCGACAGCGCCAGCGAGGCGGAGCCGTAGCCGGACGCGAGCCGGGTCAGATCCGCATAGAGGTCCACTCCGATCTCGCTGGTTTCAACCAGAATTTCGGCCGTGATGGCATTGGGGCGGTCGGGGTCGGTCGGCGGCCAGGGCCGGACGGGGCCGTCGGAAACGCGCAGGATTGTCTCCGACCCACCGGCGGGCGTTACCGAGATTTCGGCCAGAAGCACGTTGTAACTCATGCCGCCCTCGCTGCCAACTTGGTTAGCAGGGCTGTCACCCCGTCCATGGTCCGCCGCAGAGCCACCACTTCGGCGCGCAGGCTGTCACGCTGGTCGGCGGCGCCGTCGGCCTCGACCTGTTGAGAGGTCAGCAGCGCGTCGAGCCGCTGCGCCAGGTGCTCCATCGCCGCCTCGACCGAGGCGGCGCTGTCCCCACGCGCCGGCGCGATGGCCGCAGCCGGGGCGGCGCCCCCCCACGGCAGCCGCCCGGTGCGGTTGATGTATTCGAGGGTCGGCCTGGTCTCGTTGTTGTTGGCGGGCGCCCGCACCACAAACTCGCTGCCGGCCAGCCGGGCAGTCACCGAGTCCACGTCATAGATGCCGGCGGTGACGGTACCGCCGAGGGCGTAGCCCGGGGCCGGTGTCGTCGCCCGCGCGACTGCCTCGGCCAGGTCGGACATGCCGCCCGGGATGTCTTGCCAGGAGACGCTCGCCAAGAGCGCTTGCGTCTCGGCCGAGAGCCCCGTCATATGCTCGTCGAGGGCATCCAGGTAGATCCGCGCCATGGCGTCGTAGTCGGACGCGCCGGCATAGCCAAGGATCTCACCATCCATCCACAGCCAGAGAGCCTGGTCGGTGCCGCTGTCCTCGACATTGTGATCGGACACGTGGACCCGATAGGCAGGCAGTGATCCGCCGCCGATGATCTCGCGCACCTGACCGCCGAGGTCACCCAGCATCTCAGCCAGTGCCGTGGCACGCGGCAGGTTTCGCTCGACGCCGTTGCTGCTATTGATGTTTTCGGTGCGGTAGACATCCCCCTCGTTTCGCGCGTAGGCGACGACATGGCGGCCGTAATAGGACTGCTCGGGCAGGCCGATCTCCTGGCCGAGAGTCACCGCTGCCGTTTGCTCGGCCGCCGCGCCAGCGGCGGCGATCTGCGCCTCATAGGCCTGCTGCGCGGCATTTAGGGCGGCGGCTTGTGCCGCTGCTGTTCGCGCGGCTGCTAGCTCGGCCGCATTGGCGGCAACGACGTTGCGCAGACTGGTTAGCGCGGCCACCAGGTTGTCGTTGGACGCGACGAGATGCCCGAAAAGATCGGCAGTGCTGCCGCCTTCGCCGAAGACGTCGGCAAAGGCGGCGTCCAGGCGATCGGCGACGGTCGGAGCGCCTCCCAGCGCGAAAATTGGCGTCACGACGGCATCCAGCCGCTGCCCCAGGGTGGGGCCGACGACCGCGCGGAAAGCGGCGGCGAAATCCGCCGAAAGGTCGGTCGCCAGCGCTGGCGCAACGGCGGTGACGGATCTGGTCGCCCCGGTCAGCGCGCCTCGCGCGGCCTCAATCGTCGCCACGACACGGGCGCGCAGATCCACCGCGCTATCGGTCACCTCGCCCGTGGAGATCGCCGCTATATCAAGGCCTGGCTGGCGCAGCGCGCGCGCGGCGGCAGCCGCCGTTTTCGTCGCGGCATAGACCAGCAGCTCGGCGCGTTGCAACGCCCAGGCGGCGTTTGCCGCGACCTCGGCCGTATCGATTTCCGCGATCGCGATGCCGGGTTGGCGGAGAGCTGTCGCAACGCCGGCGGCCTTTTTCGTCGCATGATAGGCGAGCAGTTCGGCCCGCTGTTGAGCCCAGCCAGCTTTGCCGGCGACCTCGTCTGTCGACAGCGCGCCGATCGAGGTTGCCGCGCTCCCGAGCGCGGTGGCCACCGCCGCCGCCCATCGGTCCAGGCGGCGGTGAAGATCCGTTGCAGCGCCCTCGATCGACGAGGGGCCGGACGGTGATGCCACTATGGTCAGTGCGCCATTGATCGCGGATACCGCCGCGTTGACCGTGGCGGTGTCCAGCGCCCGGATCGACACCCGGGCCGTGTTCCACGCCGTCACGGCGGCATTGACCGTGGCGGTGTTCAGCGCTCGGATCGACACCCGCGCCGTGTTCCACGCCGTCACGGCGGTATTGACCGTGGCGGTGTCCAGCGCCCGGATCGACACCCGCGCCGAGTTCCACGCCGTCACGGCGGCGTTGACCGTGGCGGTGTCCAGCGCCCGGATAGACACCCGCGCCGAGTTCCAC
>JAQVKV010000322.1 GCA_028694545.1 Zavarzinia sp.
CACGATCGCGGTCAAGGGGCCCCTGAATGTCCCGGACGCGAACGGAGGTTTCGAGGTGGTGCGCGGCACCTATACGCTGGCGGGTCGGCCCTTTGCGATCTCGGAAGGGACGTTGACCTTTCCGTCCGGCTTTGGCGCGCCGCCGCAGTTGAAGGTGGTGGCGTCCGCCCCGGCGGATGATGTCGAGGCCAAGGTCTCGATCTCGGGGCCGGTGACGGCACTGAAGATCGAGCTTTCGTCCGAGCCGGCGCTGCCCAACGACGAAGTGTTGAGCCGGGGGCTGTTCGGTCGTTCCGTTTCCAATCTCACCACCAGCCAGGCGCTGCGTCTCGGCCAGACGGCGCTGGAACTGACTGGGCAGGGCGGCGGCGGCGTGCTGGGCGTGGTGCGCGATGCCCTTGGCCTCGACCGGCTGGACATCGGTTCGGACGATTCGGCCGCCCCGGCGGACGGTTCGGGCGGCGCCCTGGCGGGCACCAGCCTGTCGGCGGGGCGCTATATCGCGGACGGCGTGTATCTTGGCTTCGAGCAGGGGCTGACGCCGGATTCAGGCTCGGTCAACATCGAGGTCGAGGTCTATCCCCGCGTCACGGTCGAGGGCGAGATCGGCCAGACCAACAACTCCTCGGTCGGTCTCAACTACAAGTTCGACTACTGAGGGCGATGGCCCTCAGTCGTGACGGCATCCGCCGCGGCTTGATCGTGGAGGCATCCGCCCTCAGTCGAACATGCTGCGCGCCTTGGCCGGTTCGTTGCTGCGATAGCAGAATTCGAGGGCGTCCGTCGTCTTGGACGAGCCCTTCAGGTCGATATTCCAGCTACGGCCGTTGGCTAGCGAAAGGGTCATGCCGCGGCCTTTGCGGAAGGCGCGCCAGAAGGCGGAATCATAGCCGAAGTTGGCCTGGAGATAGCCGAGATCGGTAATCGCGACGCCGGTGAACCGGTCGTAAGCCTGGTCGATCCTGATTTCGATCGCTTCGCGCTCGCCCTTCTTCACCGGCCAGGCGACATCGAGCAGGTAGACGTAGAACCCCTGTCCGCTCGTCCGCAGGCTGAGGCGCATGCCGTCGGCGAATTTGGTCTCGAGCCCGCAGTTCACGAAGGAGCCGTCGTCCTCGAAATATTCATAGGCGGTCCAGAAGCCTTCGACGGCCTTGTCCACCCGCTCGCCGGCGAGGGCCGGCGTGGCGAGAAGGGCGGTCATCGCAAGCAGCGAAGGGGCGAGGAGGCGCATGGCGGTTCGCATCGGCCGACCTATTTGAACATGCCCTTGCGGCCGTTCGGCGAATAGAGATCGTAGCAGACGGTCAGCGCCTGGGTCGCCTTGTTGGACCCCCTCAGGTTGACGCTCCAGCTGCGGCCGTCGGCGACGTCGAGCTGCATGTTGAGGCCCGCCTTGAAGGCCGACCAGAATTTGGGATCGAAGCCGAGACTGGCGATCATCACGTCGCGATCGGTGAACTCCAGGCTGCTGTAGTTATTGTAGCGGCGGTCGATCTTGATCTGCAGGGCGGACTTCCCGCCAACCTGCAGATTCCAGGCATTGTGCAGGAAGACGATGTTCACGCCATTGTCGGCGAGCAGGATGCCGAGCTTCATGCCGTTGTCGAAACGGGTCTCCATACCGCAGTGACCGAAACTGCCGTCATCATTCTGATAGGCGTAGGTCGTCCAGTAACCGGAGACATATTCATCGATACGACGGCCCGCAAAAGCAGGCGTCGCGAGCAGGAGCAGCGCGGCGGCAATGGCGACAAGTCGCATGAAAACTTTCCCTTCCCCCGAAAGGTAACCCGGCCGGAGGATAACAGCCCCGGTCGATCATGACGAGGCACAGCGGCCCCTTTTTCCGGATCAGAGGAATAAGGGGCCGATGAGGATACTTGTGGGAAGGCGATCAGGCAGCCTGTTCCGGCGCCGCCGCATGGCCGAAGAAGGACAGGCCGAGGTCGTTGTTGACGGCGATCAACTGCAATTGCGCCCAGTCCAGGAATTCGTGCAGCCCGCCGCCCAGCACCATTTCTATGGAACGGTTGGCCAGCGTGCCGCGAATGCCGTCCAGGATCTCCAGGGTGCGATTGCCGGCGCGCAGGCCATAGCGCTGGCGCAGGCGCACCACGATCTCGTCGATCTGGCCGATGCAGACGGCGAGCGAACGCGGGAAGGCGGTGTTGAAGATCAGGAAGCCGGCGACGGAGGCAGGGCTCATCCCGCGCGGCTGGACCCGGCGATAGGCGTGATAGCCGGCGGCGGAGCGCAGCAGGGCATTCCATTGCGAGATGTCGAGCGGTGAACCTACTTCGGTCGCCGTCGGCAGCAGCAGGTGGTACTTGATGTCAAGGAGGCGTGTGCTCTGGTCCGCGCGTTCCAGCAGCTTGCCGAGCTGGTAGAAATACCAGCCTTCGTCGCGATAGAGCGTGCCTTCGAGGATGCCGGTGTGAAGCTGGCATCCTTCCTTGATCTTGCCGCAGATCCGGGACAGGTCGGCCCGGCCGACGTCCGCCGGGGTGAGTGACTTGCCCCAGGCATAGAACATGTTGAGCTGGGTCCACAGTTCGGTCGAGATCAACGGCCGAAGGGTGCGGGCATTGTCGCGCGCCATCTTCAAGCAGGACAGGATCGAACTCGGATTGTCGGCATCCAGCATGTAGTAGTGGATTACCGAATTGGCGGTCGCCGTCTGGTGCTTCTCGAAAAAGCGCTCCGTGTCGGCGTGCAGGTGCACGATGGACAGCCAGTTCTGGGAACCGCGAGCATCGCGGCTGAAGGTCTCGTTGACGTCGAGAATACGCGCCAGGTTCTCGGCCCGCTCCATATTACGGGCGAGCCAGAACATGTCTTCGGCGAAACGGGCGAGAAGTCTAGCCAAGCACCCACGTGTCTTTCGACCCGCCTCCCTGGCTGGAGTTGACGACAAGCGAGCCGCGACGCATCGCGACCCGGGTGAGACCGCCGGGCAGAACCCAGGTGGATTTGCCGGTAATGGCGAAGGGCCGAAGGTCGACGTGGCGCGGCTCGACCTCGCCCTCGACCAGGGTCGGGCAGACGGAGAGCGCGATCGTCGGCTGGCTGATGTAGTTGCTCGGGTCCTTCAGGAGGTTGGCGCGGCAGGCTTCCAGCTCCTCCTTGGTTGCCTTGGGCCCGACCGTGATGCCGTAACCGCCCGATTCCGCGACCGGCTTCACCACGAGCTTGTCGAGATTGTCGAGCGTATAGGCGAGCGCCTCTTTCTCGCGGCAGATGAAGGTCTGCACGTTGTGCAGGATCGGCTCCTGCTGCAGGTAATATTTGATCAGGCGCGGCATATAGGCATAGACCGCCTTGTCGTCAGCGACGCCGGTACCCACCGAATTGGCGATGGCGACCTTGCCCGCGCGCAGCGACCGCATCAGGCCGGGCACGCCGAGCGTCGACTCCGGACGGAACACCTCGGGGTCCAGGAAGTCGTCATTCAGGCGGCGGTATATCGTGTGCACCCGCTCGAGCCCGCCGGTCGTCTTCATGTAGACGCGGTCATTGTCGTCGACCACGAGATCGCGCCCCTCGACCAGGGGCACGCCCATCTCGCGGGCGAGAAAGATGTGCTCGAAATAGGCCGAGTTATAGGTGCCGGGCGACAGCAGAACGACCTGGGGGTCGGCGACGTCGGCGGGCGCGATCTCGACCATGGCTTCCTGCAGCTTGGGGCCGTAGTCATCCACCGGGCGGATCGAGATGTCGGAGGTCAGGTCCGGGAAGGCGCGCAACATCATGTTGCGGTTCTCGAGGACGTAGGAAACGCCGGACGGCGTCCGCGCATTGTCCTCCAGCACCATGAAGTCGCCGTGCTCGTCCCGCACGACGTCGATGCCGCAGATATTGGCGTAAGCGTTGTGGGCGACTTTGACGCCGATCATCGCTTCCTGGAAGTTGCTGTTCTGCAGCACCAGTTCCGGCGGGATGAGGCCGTCACGCAGCACGTGCTGCGGGCCGTAGATGTCGGCCAGGAACAGGTTGATCGTGGTAACGCGCTGAATTACCCCGGCTTCCAGGGTCGCCCAGTCGTCCTTGCTGATCACCCGGGGAATGACGTCGAAGGGCAGGATGCGGTCGATCGCGTCCTTGTCCGAATAGACGGTGAAGGTGATGCCCAGGTTGTACAGCTCGCGCTCCGCGTCCTCGGCCCGGCGTTGCAGGGCGTCGAGGTCGAGCGTATCCAGTCTTTCGCGGATGGCGGCCGTATAATCGGCAGGCGGGGTGCCCGAAGTCCCCATGATCTCGCAAAAGAAATGCCCTTGATCGTATCGGGACAGAATGCCGCTCATCCAAGCCCTCGCATCATCGTGGAATCGAGCCTAGCAAACTATTTGGATGCGCCGCATCAAAAATCGGCAGATCCGGAT
>JAQVKV010000323.1 GCA_028694545.1 Zavarzinia sp.
TCTTCGCGGTCATCGCGGGTCTGATCGGTGGCGCCATGTCCATGCTCATGCGTCTCGAGCTTCAGGAGCCCGGCACGCAGTGGATCGCCAACCATCACATCTTCAACGTGCTGGTGACCGGTCACGGTCTGATCATGGTGTTCTTCGTGATCATGCCGGCCGTCATCGGCGGCTTCGGCAACTGGTTCGTGCCGCTCATGATCGGTGCGCCGGACATGGCGTTCCCGCGCATGAATAACATCTCCTTCTGGCTGATGGTGCCGTCCTTCTCGCTCCTGCTGATCTCGGTCTTCGTGCCGGGCATCGGTTCGGATCCGGGCGTGGGCACGGGCTGGACGATCTATACGCCGCTGTCGTCGAACGTCGCGGGCGCCGTCACCCATGACGGGCCGGCGGTCGATCTCGCGATCCTGTCGCTGCACCTCTCCGGTGCCTCGTCGATCCTCGGCGCGATCAACTTCATCACCACGATCTTCAACATGCGCGCGCCGGGCATGACCCTGCACCGCATGCCGCTGTTCGCCTGGTCGATCCTGGTGACCGCGTTCCTGCTGCTGCTGTCGCTGCCCGTTCTGGCCGGCGCCATCACCATGCTGCTGACGGACCGCAACTTCGGCACGGCCTTCTTCGATCCGGCCGGCGGCGGTGACCCGATCCTGTTCCAGCACCTGTTCTGGTTCTTCGGCCACCCCGAAGTCTACATCATGATCCTGCCGGGCTTCGGCATCATCAGCCACATCATCTCGACCTTCAGCAAGAAACCGGTGTTCGGCTATCTGGGCATGGCCTACGCCATGGTCGCGATCGGTGTCGTCGGCTTCATCGTGTGGGCGCACCTCATGTATACGACCGGTCTTTCGGTCGATACCCGCGCCTATTTCACCGCGGCCACGATGGTCATCGCGGTGCCGACCGGCATCAAGATCTTCTCCTGGATCGCGACGATGTGGGGCGGTTCGATCCGCTTCACCACGCCGATGGTCTGGGCGATCGGCTTCATCTTCCTCTTCACCGTCGGCGGCGTGACCGGCGTCGTGCTGGCCAATGCCGGCATCGATACCGCGCTCCACAACACCTATTACGTCGTGGCGCACTTCCACTACGTGCTGTCGCTCGGCGCCGTGTTCTCGATCTTCGCGGGCTTCTACTACTGGTTCCCCAAGATGTCGGGCCGCATGTATTCCGAGACGCTGGGCAAGATCCACTTCTGGATGATGTTCATCGGCGTGAACCTCCTGTTCTTCCCGATGCACTTCCTCGGCCTCGCCGGCATGCCGCGCCGCATTCCGGACTATCCGGACGCCATGGCGGACTGGAACCGGATCGCGTCCTATGGCGCCTATATCGCCGGCGCCAGCGTGATCTTCTTCCTCTTCGTCGTCCTGCACGCCTTCCTGGCGGGCAAGCGCGCGGCGGCGAACCCCTGGGGCGAGGGTGCCGACACCCTGGAGTGGACCCTGCCCTCCCCGCCCCCGTTCCATCAGTACAACGAGCTGCCGGTGATCAAGCCGGGCGCCCATCACTGATCAGACGGACGGAAGATCCAAGTGACCATCGTCACCGACAATCGTTACCCCGTCGCGACGGACGTCGCCCCCGCCTCCTTCGAGGCGGGGATAGACGCCCGCGCGTCGGATTTCTTTGCCCTGCTCAAGCCGCGCGTGATGTCCCTTGTGGTCTTTACCGGCCTCGTCGGGCTGGTGCTCGCGCCCGGCAGCATTCACCCGATCATCGGCTTTACCGCGCTGCTCTGCATTGCCGTCGGTGCCGGTGCCTCGGGTGCCCTGAACATGTGGTATGACGCCGACATTGATGCCCGCATGTCGCGCACCCTGTCCCGCCCGATCCCCTCGGGCCGGTTGACCCCGGACGACGCGCTCGCCTTCGGCCTCGTGCTGTCCGTGGCCTCGGTGCTCTCCATGGGCCTGCTGGTCAACGTCCTGTCGGCGGCCCTGCTCGCCTTCACGATCCTCTTCTATGTCGTCGTCTACACGATGTATCTGAAGCGGCGCACGCCCCAGAACATCGTCATCGGCGGCCTCTCGGGCGCCCTGCCCCCGGTGATCGGCTGGGCCGCCGTGACCGGCACGGTCTCGGTCGAATCGCTGTCGCTCTGCGCCCTGATCTTCTTCTGGACGCCGCCCCATTTCTGGGCCCTCTCGCTGGTCAAGGCCGGGGACTATGGCGCCGTGGGCGTGCCCATGATGCCGAATGTGGTCGGTCCGGAATCGACCCGGCGCCAGATTCTCGCCTATTCCGTGCTGCTGGCCCCGCTCGGCACCGTTCCGGCGCTGCTCGGCTTCGCCGGCGTGGCCTACGGGGTTGCCGCCGGCGTGCTCGGCCTCGCCTTCCTCGGCCTTGCCGTACGGCTCTACGTGAAGCGCGACAATCGTTCGGCCATGCAGTTGTTCGGTTTCTCGATCCTCTACCTGTTCCTGCTGTTCGCCCTCATGCTGGCCGAACGGCTGGCGGGCCTGTCCTGATGGAAGCCGCGACCATGCCGACCTCCGACATGCATCGCCGGCGGCGCAGCCGGAACATCGCCCTCGGGCTGGCCCTGGCCGCCTGGGTGGTGATCATCTTCCTCGTCAGCCTCGTCAAGGTTTCCGGACAATGAGCGGGAAGCCCCTGCCCGAGGGTTATCGCCCGCCTCGGCACGGCCTGACCGCGCTGGTCCTGGCCGCGACCGTGGCCGGCATGATCGGGCTGACCTATGCCTCGGTCCCGCTCTACTACCTGTTCTGCGCGGTGACCGGGCTCGGCGGCACGACCCAGCGCGCCGATGCCGAACAGGCTGCGGCCGCCGCGGCCGTCGTCTCGGACCGCGAATTCACCGTCCGCTTCGACGCCATGACCGCGAGCACCCTGCCCTGGACCTTCAAGCCGGAGCAGCGCCAGGTGACCGCCAGGGCCGGCGAGCAGAAGATGGTGTTCTTCAAGGCGGTGAACAATTCGAAGGAGACGGTCACGGGCCGCGCCACCTTCAACGTGACGCCGCTGAAGTCCGGCCAGTATTTCGTGAAGATCGCCTGCTTCTGCTTCGACGAGCAGACGCTGCAGCCGGGCCAAAGCGTCGATATGCCGGTGCTCTTCTACGTCGACCCCGCGATCACCCAGGATCACAACCTCGACGAAGTGAAGACCATCACCCTTTCCTACACCTTCTACCGGGACCGCAACGACACGGCTGATGCCGCCGCCCATGCCGCCCCGGCAGCCACGACCAACTGAACAAGAGCCGGTTCGAGGGAACGACAGCCATGGCGCATGCAGAACAGCCCCAACACGACTACCACCTTCTGAATCCGAGCCCCTGGCCGCTGCTTGGCTCGCTCTCGGCCGGCGTAATGGCGCTGGGCGCGATCCACTGGCTGCACCCGGAAGCCTTCCTCGCCTTCCTGCCGACCAAGTCGACCCTGTTCTGGGTCGGCATGGCGGGCGTGCTCTACACCATGCTCGCCTGGTGGCGCGACGTGGTCGACGAATCGGTGCACAAAAAGGAACACACCCCGGTGATCAAGCTGGGCCTGCGCTACGGCATGGTCCTGTTCATCGCCTCGGAAGTGATGTTCTTCGTTGCCTGGTTCTGGGCCTATTTCTACGGCGCCCTGTTCCCGACCGAGGCCATGGGCCATGTCTGGCCGCCCAAGGGCGTCGAGACCTTCGACCCCTGGCACCTGCCGTTCATGAACACGGTCATCCTGCTGCTGTCGGGCACCACGGTCACCTGGGCGCACCACGCCCTGATCGAGAACGACCGCAAGGGGCTGGTGCAGGGCCTGACCCTTACCGTCGTGCTGGGCGCCTTCTTCTCCTGCGTCCAGGCCTATGAATATTCGCACGCCGCCTTCACCTTCGGCGGCAACGAGGCGGGCGCCAACTTCTATGCCGGCACCTTCTTCATGGCGACCGGCTTCCATGGTTTCCACGTCTTTGTCGGCACCATCTTCCTGCTGGTGTGCCTGATCCGCGCCACCAAGGGCCATTTCACCCCGACCAGCCACTTCGGTTTCGAGGCGGCGGCCTGGTACTGGCACTTCGTCGACGTGGTGTGGATCTTCCTCTTCGCCTCGATCTATGTCTGGGGTGCCGGCGCCGGCGGCGCTCACCACTAAGTTCGCGTATCGGAGGGACTTGAGTTTGGCGAAGGCACGTTGCCCCCGTTGCGGCCAGGGCGCCCTGTTTACCGGGCTCCTGGCGGTACGCGACAAATGTCCCTCCTGCGATCTCGATTACAGCGCGATCGATACCGGTGATGGCCCCGCCGTCTTCGTTATCCTGATCCTGGGCGCCATCGTCACCGGTGGCGCCCTCTGGCTCGAACTTACCTACGAGCCGCCGATGTGGGTACACCTGATCATCTGGCTG
>JAQVKV010000324.1 GCA_028694545.1 Zavarzinia sp.
CCAGCTTCTAGATCTGGGATGCGATCGGCAGCACCATGTAGGGCAGCATGATCTGGGTCATGCCGATCAGCACGCCCGAGGTCTGGTGTACCATCTCGATCGGCCGGTCGGTCAGCCCCGCCGCCATCAGGCCCTGATTGACCAGGCCGCCCGGATGCAGCAGCACGATCCAGCCATAGGCGCGGACGAGGAGATTGGTCCAGAAGGGCGCCATGATCGCGATCAGGATCAGGCCGCGCGTCCAGCCGCGCGACCACGACAGGGCGACGGCGAGCGGATAGGCCAGCAGCACGTCGATCAAGGTGACGGAGGCGCTCAGCCACAGCGTCTTCATGATCACGCGCTGATAGAGGGGCGACGTCAGGATCGCCTCGTATTGCTGCAGGGAAAAGCCCCCGCCCGGGGCCCGGAAGCCGAGAGCGACGATCTCCGACAGCGGATAGACGAAGAGGAGAAGCACGAAGAGGACGGCGGGCACGCCGGCGATGCTGCGCCGGCGCGCGCTGCCCAGGTCGGGATCCGCGGCCCGCCGCGGGGCTGGCGCGCTGTTCCCGCCCATGGTCAGCCGAGACGCCAGAGGGCGAATTTCGCCTCGACTTCGGCCTGGTTCTCGCCCCACCAGCGTTCGTTGACGAGGACCGCCTTGCCCTGCTGCTGCGGGCCGTTGGTCAGGAGCTTCACCCGCTCGGGCGGCAGTTCGCCATAGGCGCGCTCGTCGACCAGACCGTAGGTATAGGCTTGGCCGATGGCGACCTGGCCTTCGAGGCTGGAGATATGGGCGAGCAGCTTCATCGCGTTGTCGCGATTGGGCGCTCCCTTCGGCACCACATAGGTCACCCAGGTGAGCAGGGACTGGTCGAAGGCGATCGCCAGCGGTTCGCCCTTGCCGATCAGGAATTGGGCGCGGCCGTCGGGCACCAGGCCGAGCACGGCCTGGCCATCCTGCAGGTATTGCATCGCCTGGGAATTGTTGTCGTACCAGAGGATGTGGTCGCGGATCTTGTCCAGGCTCTTGAAGGCGCGTTCGAGGTCGAGGGGGTAGAGCGCCTTCGGATCGACGCCGTCGGCCATCAGCGCGGCTTCGAGCGCGGCACCGTTGGCCTTGGCATAGAGCGTGCGCTTGCCCGGGAAACGCTTGACGTCCCAGAATTCGGCGAAATTCCGCGGGCCGTCGTTCGGGAAGGCCTTGGTGCTATAGGTGATGACGCGGGACCAGAAGGCTTCGGGGATCGAATAGTCGGTCACCAGGTCCGCGCCCTTCACGAAGTGGCTGGTGTCGATCACCTTGAAGTCGAGCGGTTCGAGCAGGCCTTCCTTGGCGCCGATCCACTGGAAGTCCGGGTTGCATTCGACCACGTCCCATTCGGTGTGGCCGGCCTGGACCATGGCCCGGACCTTGCCGTTGCTGGGGCCGGAGACGGTGCGGACCGCGATCCCTGTCTTTGCCGTGAAGGGCTCGACCCAGGCCTTGCGGATGATCTCTTCCCAGCCCCCGCCATAGGTCGCATAGACGACCTCGCCGGCATCGGCACGGGCCGTCGACCCCAGGAAGGGGGCCGCGGCGGCGAGTCCGGCGCCCAGCTTCAGAAGCCGCCGGCGACTGGGCCTGGAGGACGAAGACAAGACTTCCGGAAGCGTCGAGCCCGATTTTGACATTTCACAGTCCTCTCTTGCTAAGCACCACTGAAGAGATTGGAAATGTTGCCACCGCGAGATTCATTCGCAATAGCAAAAAAATGCTAAGCACTGCAGCCAGTGGGGCTCCATCAGGCGGCTTGGGCGGCCAGGGCGAAATCCAAGGCGGCGTCGGCGTGGAGCAGGGTTGAGTCATAGACTGGCAGGCTGACATCCTCCGGGCCAATGAGCAGACCGATCTCGGTGCAGCCGAGAATGACGCTGTCGGCGCCCGCCCGGCGGCCACTCTCGATCACCTCGAGATAGCGCTGGCGCGACGACTCCTTGACGACACCACGGCAAAGCTCGTCGAAGATGATGTCGTGTATGGAATTCCGGTCGCTGGCCTCGGCCGGGACCAGGGCGTCGAGGCCGTGGCGCTCACGCAGGCGGTCCCGGTAGAAGGCCTGTTCCATGGTGTAACGCGTGGCGAGCAAAAGGGGCCGGCGGCTGCCGCCTTCCTTGACCGCCTTCGCCGTCACGTCGGCGATGTGGAGCAGGGGGATGTCCACGGCGGCCTGAACCTCGTCCGCGAGAAGATGCATCGTGTTGGTGCAGATCAGGACGATGTTGGCCCCGGCCTTCTGCAGGCCTTGTGCGACCAGGCCCAGGACCTGGGCCGCCTCCGCCCATTTCGCCGCTTTCTGCAGGGCGACGATCTCGGCGAAGTCGACCGAATGCATGATGACATCCGCGGAATGCAGCCCACCGAGGCGCTCGCGCGTTTGCTCGTTCAGCCGGCGGTAGTAGACCGCTGTGCTCTCCCAGCTCATTCCGCCGATCAATCCGATGCATTGCATATCGTCTTTCCCATGCCAGTGGTCACGCTCTGGTTGGAAAAAAGTCTAGCGGCGGATTGCGAGCATTAATTTTTAAAGATCGGGGATGTGGCGGCTCAACTGGAAAAAAAATTCTAAAGTGGAGATAAATTTGGAATTTTTTTCCGAAGCATCAAGGCGCAAAAAAATCCAGAAGCCTTGCCTTTACAAGGGATACAGAGGGAAAATCGGCCTTAATGTGAGGAGTGGATAAACATCGAATAATCCGATCCTCGAGAAATCACGATCCGGAGTTCCAGCCCACGGCGAAAGGTGATTCCATGTTTGATGCGATCGACCGGAAGATCATCAATCTGCTGCAGGAGAACGCGGATTTGCCGATCGCGCAGATCGCCCAGGCGGTCGGCCTGTCCCAGACGCCCTGCTGGCGGCGGATCAAGCGCCTCGAGGAAGAGAAGGTGATCGTGCGGCGGGTCGCCCTGATCGATCGCCGCAAGGCGAATGTGCCGCTGACCGTCTTTGTCGGCGTGCGCGCGCCGCGCCATGCCGCGGAGTGGCTGGGCCAGTTCAAGGACGTCATCCGACAAATCCCGGAGATCACCGAAGCCTATCGGCTTGCGGGCGAGACGGATTATCTGCTCAAGATCGTGATCCCGGGCATCGAGAATTACGATGCCGTCTATAATCGCCTGATCCGCAACATAGAGTTCTTCGACATCACGGCTTCGATCGTGATGGAGGAGATGAAGCACACGACCTCGATTCCGACCAATTACATGGCCTGACGGGCCACCCGTCCGTCAGCCGCCTCATGGCGGTGCTGGGCAGGAGAAGTGGGCGCAGTGATGAACGATATCCGTGAGGTATCGTCCGCGAGCTATAACGCCAAAAATCACAGCAGCCCCAGCTTTCGTGCCTTCGCGAGAGCGCCCGTCCGGTTCTTCGCGCCAAGTTTCGGGTAGATGGTGTAGAGGTACCATTTCACGGTCTTGAGCGAGAGAAACAGGCGTTCGGCGACAGCCTCGTTGGTCAGTCCTGAATCGAGCAGTTTGAGGATCTGGATTTCGCGTCGCGAGAACACTTCCCCGGCGGCGATGCCGTCGTCCTCGCCGCAAGCGTCCGATGCCGGAGGCGGCACCGGCTGCACGGTGTCGACGAATGCAGCATCGATGTCCGGAAGCTGCATCAGCATGGGCATCACGGCGTTCAAGGTGCTTTGAAGCGCGGGCCCTTCATCGACGAACATCTGGACCATGCCGAGCGGCATTGCTTCGCTCAGGGCTTCGAGAAGTGTCCGATGGGCGCGTTGCTGCCTGCCGGCGGCGACCTCCGCGCGGCTTCGCAGGACGAGCAGTTCGACCTTGATCGCGCGCCTGCCGCTGCGGGCCGCGACGGCCAGGGCGCCGGCGATGATACGCAGGGCGACATCGGCATTATTGGTGGCAATGAGGATACGTGTCCTGATCAGGGCGCTGACGAGGTCATAGACCTCCCACTGTCCCTCCCGTACGGCAAGACAGGCGTTGCGGAATGTGGACCCGTCGAAGCCGGTTGCCTCGACCGCCTTGTCGACCCTGCCGTGGCGCAGCGTGAGCCAGACATATTCGTTGAGCAGCATGAGGGCGAGGCGTGGGCCGTAGTCCCGGCGCACCCCCTCGCATTCATAGCAGGCATCCAGCGCGGCCTCGAACCCTTCCTGCCGCGCCTTGCCTCTGATCATGACGCGAAAGCCGGCGACGGCAGCCTCGACGACGCCGTGATCCGTGATGTGCGGCAGGCCGAATTTCAGGTAACGGGCGGCATTGTCGAGTTCGCCGAGTTCGTAACAGGCCTGCGCCAGCATCAGGCTGGTCGTCGACGCCGCGCTGGAGGCATGGCCTAGCCT
>JAQVKV010000325.1 GCA_028694545.1 Zavarzinia sp.
CATGGCCGGTGACTGCGCCATCAGGGCATTGCCGAGCGCCAGCATGACGGTCTCCGTCAAGGTCGGCTTGATGGAGCGCCCGCCCCAGGCGGAATTGGTCGCGGCATAGCCCGGGTGGGCCAGCAGGCTTTTCACCCCGAGGCCGGCGCGATCGAGCCGGCGCTGCAATTCCTCGGCCAGCAGGAGATTGCCGAGCTTCGAATCGGCATAGGCCTGCCACTTGTTGTAGGGGCGCCCGCGCCAGTCGAGATCATCGAAATCGATGCGGCCACGCCGGTACATGGCGCTGGTCACCGTCACCACCCGGGCATCGGGCCGTCCCGCCATCAGCGGCAGCAAGCCGAGGGTGAGGGCGAAATGGCCAAGGCAATTGGCGCCGAAATGCCATTCGAAGCCCTGCGCCGTATGGCCGTATTCGACGCCGAAGACCCCGGCGTTGCACACCAGAAGGTCGAGGCCGCCGATGGTTCCCGCCACCCGGTCGGCGCAATCCCGGACGGAGGCGAGATCATCGAGCGAAAGCTCGACCGCACGGATGGTGCCCGGTGCGCCCAGCGCCTGCAGCCGCGCGACGGTTTCGGCCGCCCGCGCCTCGTCGCGGCAGGCGACGACGACATGGGCGCCGCGCGTGGCCAGCCCCTTCGCCGTCTCGAAGCCGATGCCCCGGTTGGCCCCGGTGACGAGTGCGGTTCGCCCCGTCAATTCCTGTATCGCCATGCCCGATCCTCCCCGCCGCCATCCTGCACGGTGGGAAGGGCCGGGGGATCGTCCGAATGGACGCGATGGCCGAAAGGATCAGAAGCTGGCGACCGGACGGGTCCAGGTGCGGCTGGGCATCACGGTGACGCTGGCGGGCAGGACACTCATGCCGGCGGTGAGCGCGATGCCGATGCCGACCACTTCCGGGTGCCAGACACCGGTCACGGTGGGCGGCATGCCGAGGGAGACCGGCGGCGCGTTCAGGATCAGCTGGCCCGAGACCGTAAGCACATCGACGCCGATATCGACCGACAGGGTGATGCAGTCGCCGGCCAGAAGCGTCGGCGCCGGGCCGAACAGGACCGAGAGGTTGTCGCCGGCGCCCGCGCCGATATTGGTCGAATAGCCCGCCCCCGCGCTGGCGTAGAGGCCGATCTCGGCGCCCGGGAACTTGGACCAGACATACATGCCAGCGCCGCCGCCGATGGTCAGGCCGGCGCCGGCACTGGCCGTGAAGCCGATGGTGAAGGTGATGTCCGGATTGGGCCGGCGGATGCGCACGCCCGGGATCATGCCCGAAATGCGCACGCTGCCCGCCGCCGCGTTCTCGAAGCCGATGGCGTCGGACGCCACCTTGCCCAGGTTGGAAACGGCGGAGGCGGCGGCCACGGCGCCCCGGACCAGGGTTTCCTCGCCGAAGGACGGTGCCTTGTAGCGGGGCGGCCGGGTCCGGACCGCCGACGACAGGTCAAGGCCGGTGAAATTGCGGAAATTGATGTTCATCTGGCCGGTCATGGTGTCCCCCCAGTCCGAACCGATCGAGTAAGGGGCCAGACTAACCCGGATCCACTTCCGGCACCGTAACGGCCGTCACAAGGCGGGGATTATCCCGCCTTGAGGATCTTCGCCACTTCGAGCGCGAAATAGGTGAGGATCGCGTCCGCGCCGGCGCGCTTGAAGGCGAGCAGGGATTCGAGCATGGCCTTTCGCCCGTCCAGCCAGCCGTTGAGGCCGGCGCCCTTCAGCATCGCGTATTCGCCAGAGACCTGATAGGCGAAGGTGGGCGCGCCGAAGGTGTCCTTCACCCGGCGGATGATGTCGAGATAGGGCATGCCCGGCTTCACCATCACCATGTCGGCACCCTCGGCGAGGTCCAGCGCCACTTCGCGCAAGGCTTCGTCCGAATTGGCCGGATCCATCTGATAGGTGCGCTTGTCGCCCTGGCCGAGGTTGGCGGCGGAGCCGACGGCATCGCGGAACGGGCCGTAGAAGGCACTGGCGTATTTGGCGGCATAGGCGCAGATCTGCACGCCCTGATGGCCGCCGTCGTCAAGCGCCGCGCGGATCGCGCCGATGCGCCCGTCCATCATGTCGGAAGGGGCGACCACGTCGGCGCCGGCCTCGGCCAGCGTCAGCGCCTGCTGGACCAGCAGGGCGACGCTCTCGTCGTTCAGGATGGCGCCGTTCTCCAGCACGCCGTCATGGCCATGGCTGGTGTAGGGATCGAGGGCGACATCGCAGACAATGCCGATGTCGACTTTCGCGGCCTTCAGGGCCTTGACCGTGCGGCAGACCAGATTGTCGCCGTCGAGGGCATAGGTGCCCGTGTGGTCCTTCAGGGCGGGATCGGTCTGGGGAAAGAGGGCGATCGCCGGAATGCCGAGGGCGGCCGCTTCCTCCGCGGCTTCGACGATACCGGTGACGTCATGGCGGAAGACGCCGGGCATGGTCGCCACTTCCTTGCCGGCGCCCGCCCCTTCGGTGACGAACAGGGGCCAGATCAGATCATCGACCGAAAGCCGGTTCTCGGAGACCAGGCGGCGCGACCAGTCCGAGGCGCGGTTTCGCCGCATGCGGGTCGTCGGATAGCTGCCGAGGGGAAGACCGAACGGGGGGGAGGGCAGTTTGGCCATGGTGCCGCTTCGCTGTTACCGGTCTTTGTGCAGTAATCCCTCGGGCTTCGGGGTGCAAGGGTCGCGTCACTGCACAATGGTTCTGCGCGGCACTGGAATTGACACACAAGCCCCCCGCCATAAAGTCACGCCCAACCGGGAGGAGCCATGAATTTCGAGCTGACCGAAGACCAACGGGCGTTCCGCGACACGGCGCGCGCCTTCGCCGAAGACCGCATGATGCCGAACGCGGCCGAGTGGGACGAGAACAAGCATCTGCCCATCGACGTGCTGCGCGAGGCGGCGGCGCTTGGTTTCGGCGGCATTTATGTGCGCGACGACGTAAGCGGTTCCGGGCTTCAGCGCATCGACGCCGCCCTGATCTTCGAGGAACTGGCGGCGGCCTGCCCCTCCACCGCGGCCTTCATCTCGATCCACAACATGGCGACCTGGATGATCGACAGCTTCGGGTCGGAAGCGCTGCGGCGGAAATATGTGCCGGGCCTGACCACGATGGACCAGCTCGCCTCCTATTGCCTGACTGAACCTGGCGCGGGCTCGGATGCCGCCGCGCTGAAGACGCGGGCGGTGCGCGATGGCGATCATTACGTGCTGAACGGCGCCAAGGCGTTCATTTCGGGCGGCGGCGTCTCGGACATCTATGTCTGCATGGTGCGCACGGGCGACAATGGCGCCGGCGGCATCTCCTGCATGGTGGTGGAGAAGGGCACGCCCGGCCTTTCCTTCGGCGCGCAGGAACGCAAGATGGGCTGGAATTCCCAGCCGACGGCCCAGGTGATCTTCGAGGATTGCCGCGTGCCGGTTGAAAATCTCGTCGGCAACGAAGGCGATGGTTTCAAGATCGCCATGAAGGGGCTGGACGGCGGGCGCCTCAACATCGCCGCCTGTTCGCTGGGCGGCGCGCGCCGTTCCCTCGAACTCGCGACCGACTATGCCCGCGACCGCCAGCAGTTCGGCAAGCCCCTGGCCGCCCTTCAGGCGATCCAGTTCAAGCTGGCCGACATGGCGACGGATCTCGAGGCGGCCCGCCTCATGGTCCATCGCGGCGCCTGCCTGCTCGACGCGAAGGACCCGGGCGCCACGGTCGCCTGCGCCATGGGCAAGCGTTTCGCGACCGATGCCTGTTTCGAGATCGTCAACCAGGCCCTGCAGATCCACGGCGGTTACGGCTACCTGCGGGATTTCCCGATCGAGCGCTACCTGCGCGATCTCCGGGTTCATCAGATCCTGGAAGGCACGAATGAAATCATGCGCGTCATCGTCGCGCGCAAGTTGATCGAGGGGCGTTGAGCGATGGAAGACGAAGTCCTGTTCGAGATCCTGGGCGTCATCGGTCTCATCACCCTCAATCGCCCTAAGGCCCTGAACGCCCTGACCGTGCCCATGGTCGACGCCATGCGCGAGATGATGGCGGAATGGGCGGTGGACGATCGCGTGAAGGCGGTCGTGGTCACGGCGGCCGGGGACAAGGCGTTCTGTGCCGGTGGCGACATCCGCTTCCTCACCGAATCCGGCAAGGCGGGGGATGGCGGCGCCGCCCGCTTCTGGGGCGACGAATATCGCCTGAACACGGAAATCAAGCGCTACAAGAAGCCCTACGTCGCCTTGATCGACGGCATCACCATGGGCGGCGGGGTCGGCATTTCGGTGCATGCGCCCTATCGCGTCGCCACTTAAAAGACCCTTTTCACCATGCCGGAAACCAGCATCGGGCTTGTC
>JAQVKV010000326.1 GCA_028694545.1 Zavarzinia sp.
CTTTCCAGCTGCGCAACCATGTCCCTGACGGTCATTTCCTTGTTCATTCTTCCCTCCCGCTGGCCCGGGTCGTTCGGAGACCTGGGCCCTAGCGCAACATGAATTTCTGGACCTTGCCGCTGGCGTTAAGCGGCAGGCTTTCCAGGATTTCCACCTGGCGCGGTGCCTTGTAATTCGCCATGTTCGCCCGGCACCAGGCGAGAAATTCATCCGTTTCGATGGCGGCCCCCTTGGCCGGCACCAGGATCGCCTTGGCGACCTCGCCCATGCGCTCGTCCGGGACGCCGATGACGGCGGCCTGGGCGATGTCGCGGCGCGACAGGATGATGTTCTCGATCTCCGCCGGATAGCAGTTGAAGCCGCCGACGATGAACATGTCCTTCTTGCGGTCCGTGATCTTCAGGTAACCGCGCTCGTCCATCACGCCAATGTCGCCGGTATGCAGCCAGCCTTGCGTGTCGATCGCCTCATGCGTGGCTGAATCGTTCTCGAAATAGCCTTTCATGACATTGAAACCACGCACCAGAACCTCGCCTTCGCTGCCGGCGGGAACGGGTTTGCCATCATTGCCGGCGCAGATCACCTCGATCCCCGGGATGGGTTTGCCACAGCGGTTGGCGATCGTCTCCGGATCGTCGTCCACCGCGCACATGGTGACCACCGGCGCCTCGGTCAGGCCGTATGCGGTCAGTACCACTTCGAACTTCAGGTCCGAGAACATGCGCCGGATCAGGTCCACCGGCACGCTGGCCGCCCCGGTGACCGCGAGGCGGAGCGAGGAAATGTCACGGTTCGCGTAGCCGCCCTCGCCCAGGATCGACTGATAGACCGTGGGCGCGCCGGGCAGCACGGTGACCCGCTGCTGCTCGATCCGGTCGAGCAGGCGTTTCACGTCGAACACGGCTTCCGGCATGATGCAGGCCCCCTTCAGGATGCAGGCGAGCCAGCCCGCCTTGTAACCGAAGGAGTGGAAGAACGGATTGACGATGAGGAAGCGGTCCTGCTCCGTCAGGCCGACGACGCCGGACCAGGTCTCGATCGTGCGTAGGGTCTGCCCATGGGCGGAGACTACACCCTTCGGCAGGCCCGTGGTGCCCGAGGTAAAGAGCATGTCCGACGGATCGTCCGGCCCGATCCCGGCAAGACGCGCGGCAGCCGCTTCCTCGGAAACCGCATCCCCCCGCGCCAGGAAATCCGCAAAGGAAAGATCGGCCCCCGCCTCCCCCTTCAGGATGACGAGGCGTTCGAGATCCGGCAGATCTTCGCCGGCCAGCATGGCGGGGTAATCGAAGCCGAGGAAACCGCGCACGGTGACCAGGATCCGCGCGCGCGAGGCCCGCAGGATCTGCGCCGCTTCCCGCCCCTTGAAACGAGTATTGAGCGGCACAAGCACGCCACCGGCCGATTGCAGGCCCAGCGCCGCGACCACCCATTCGCCCATGTTGGGCGCCCAGATGGCGACGCGGTCACCCTTTTCGATGCCGGCGGCGATGAAGGCGCGCGCGGCGGTCCGGCGGGCCGTCTCGAGCGCAGCGAAGCTCGAGACGGCCCCACCTTCCTCGATCGCGGGGCGGTCGGGCCAGCGAGCCGCCGTCGCGACGAGTGCTGCGGGAATGGTTCCCGACATGGCGTGTTACTCGGCCGCCTGGACCGCCGCGAGCCACTGACGCTTGGGCCCGATCTTCGCGGCGATTCCGTTCAGCGCCGGCAGGTCGAGGTCATAGACGTCCGCCGCCGACCTCCAGAAGATCTGGTCGAGATCGGCTTCCGGCAGGCCGCCGAGGGATTCCATCATCTTCTCGGCGGTCTTCGGCCAGCAGCCTTCGGGATGCGGATAGTCCGAGCCCCAGATGACCCGGTTCATGCCGAGTTCCTTGCAGGCGATCGCCGTGTCGCGGTCCGCCAGCGCCGAGGCCACCACCCACATGTTGCGGGCGAAATATTCGGACGGCTTCATGGTCAGCTTGGCGCGGAAGTCGCCCAGCTTGCCGCTCGTGTGCTTCACGCTCGCCCGGATGTCCATCATCGTGTTCATCCAGTTGAACCAGAATTCCGAACCTTCCGTGTAGATGACCTTAAGCTTCGGGAAGCGCTCGAACACTTCGCCGAAGATGAACTGCCACATGGAGCGCGTCATCCAGAACGGATATTCCATCAGGAAGCAGCCGATCGCGCCCGGCACCGGGGCCATGGCCGGGGCCGCGCCCGAATGGAAGTGGATGCCCATGTTCAGGTCCTCACAGACCTTCCACACCGGATCATATTTCGGGTGGTTGTAGGGATCGAAGCCGTCGGTCATGCAGGGGAACATCACGCCCTGCAGGCCATTCTTCTTCGCCCATTCGATCTCCTTCACCGCGACTTCGATGTCGAAGACGACGGGGATCACGGCCAGGCCGATGCGGCGCAGGGGCGACATCTTGCAGAAGTCGACCATCCAGCGGTTATGCGCGCGGGCACCGGCCCACAGCAGTTCCGGATCCGCCCCCTGGCAGCGCAGGCCGACGTCGGCGCCAAACGGCGGCGCGTTGCGTTCGGTGATGCCGTCGGGGAACAGGACTTCGGCGGCGACGCCATCACCGTCCAGCACCTTGTCGCGGATCGTGCTGTCCCAGACACCGAAAATGTCGTCACCGCAGGCGGCGCGCCACTTCTCGTTGAAGTCGCGCACCAGCAGCTTTTCTTCCATCATCTCGCGGAAGGCGATTTCCTTCGGCAGGCGCTCGTCGAATTCGGCGTGATACTTGCTGTCGAGATAGTCCCGATACTTTTCCGGCGGCAGGCCGGCGTGGCCATCGCCCGAAATCACCAGAAAACGGTCCATCTCTTCCTCCGGTTATCTTTATGCCGGCGCAACCGGCTTTTCAGAGCTAGAGCCTAGGCCGCCCCCGGCAAAGTCGGAAGGCGGCGGGGGCGAATTGTCCGTTCTCGACCGTGAACAATGCCTGAGAATGAAGACGTTACATCGCCTGGGTGTAAGTGATGTGCATCGGAATGGTCAGGCCGCCATCGACCACGATCTCGGCACCGGTCACCATCGACGCCTTGTCGGAGGCGAGATAGAGGATGGCGTCCGCGATCTCGCTCGCCTGGACGAGCCGGCCGAGCGGCGTATCCCGCGACATGCCGGCGATGAGCTGTTCACGCCCCCCCAGCATGTCGGCCACGGGGGCGAGAATCGGTGTGTCGACATAGCCGGGCAGCACGGTGTTGCAGCGGATCGGCGGCTGGAACAGGGCGGCGGAGAGAGCCACGGATTTCGACATCATGCGGACCGCCGCCTTCGTCGTGTTGTAGACGAAACTGGCGGCATGGGCGTGCATGCCCTGGACCGAGGAAATATTCACGATGGCCCCGCCCCGCCCGGTCTCGGCGATCGCCAGCAGGCCATGCTTGCAGCCAAGGAAGGTGCCGGTCTGGTTGATGCCGATGATGCGGTTCCAGTCCTCGATTTCCGTATTGGCGACGCTCGAGGTGAAGGAGACGCCGGCCGCGTTCACGACGACGTCGAGCCCGCCGAAAGCCGTTTTCGTCGCCTCGATGGCCGCGATCCACGAGGGCTCGCTGGCGACATCGAGGGTAACGGCGACCGCCTTGCCGCTGAGCGCCCCGGCGCGTTCCCTGGCCAGCGCTTCGTTGATGTCGGCGATCACGGCCCTGCCGCCCCGGGCGACGAAGGCTTCCACCGTGGCGTGACCGATGCCCGACGCGCCCCCGGTGACGAGAGCGACGCGGCCCGCGAAATCCTGTTCACTCATCACAGCCTCATTCGACGAAATTGGCGTGGCAACTGCCGATGCCCTGGATCGAGACCCGGATGGAGTCCCCCGCCGTCACGGGAATGAGCGCGGCGAGCGAGCCGGACAGGATCACCTCCCCCGCCTTCAGGGGAATGCCGCGCGCGCCCAGCGTATTCGCCAGCCAGGCCATGGCGTTCACCGGCGAATCCAGGGTGGCGGCGCCGGCCCCGGTGCCGACGATGCGGCCGTTCTTCTCGATGATCATGCCGGCGAGTGCGAGATCGAGCGTGCGCGGATCGACCAGCCGGTCGCCGAGCACGAAAACGCCGCAGGAGGCATTGTCGGCGACCGTGTCGGCGATCGCGATCTTCCAGTCGGTGATGCGGCTGTCCACGATTTCGAGACAGGCGATCACGCCTTCCGTCGCGCGCAGCACGTCGGCATTGGTGACGCCCGGCCCCATGAGATCGTGCTTCAGGACGAAACCGATCTCGCCCTCGGCCCGGGGCTGGATCATGGTCGACGTCGGAATGTCGCCCCGCTCCGGCACCGCCATCGTATCGAGCAACATGCCGAAATCGGGCT
>JAQVKV010000327.1 GCA_028694545.1 Zavarzinia sp.
CGCCCAGCTTGACCAGGGGCGCCTGTCGACGCCGGACTGGTTCTATGAGGGGTGGGTGAAGGCTTACGGGCCCGAGACGGCGGGGGCGATCGCCGCCGCCCATCAGGCCGAACCGCCGCTGGATCTGTCGCTGCGCCCCGGGCTCGGCGCCGCCGAATGGCCTTCCCGCCTCGGTGCAGAGGTCCTGCCCACGGGCACGCTGCGCCTGGCGCAAGGCGGGCGCGTCATGGACTTGCCCGGTTACGTGGAAGGGGCATGGTGGGTGCAGGACGCCGCCGCCGCCCTGCCGGCCCGCCTGCTCGGCGATGTCGCGGGCCAGCGCGTGGCCGATCTCTGCGCGGCCCCGGGCGGCAAGACCCTGCAACTGGCGGCGGCCGGCGCCAAGGTCACGGCCGTCGATCAGGCGCGCGGGCGGATGGAGCGCCTCTCGGCCAATCTCGAACGGCTTGGCCTTGTCGCCGAGACGGTGGTGGCCGATGTCGCCGCCTTCCGGCCGGACGAGAAGTTCCCCCTGATCCTGCTGGACGCGCCCTGCAGCGCGACCGGCACCCTGCGGCGCAATCCGGATATCGCGCTGCATCGCGCGGCGGACGACATCAGGGCGCTCGGCAAGATCCAGGCGAAACTGCTGCGCGCCGCCCTCCAGATGCTGGCGCCCGGCGGTACGCTGGTCTTCTGCACCTGTTCGATCGAACCGCGCGAGGGGCCGCAACTGGTCGAGACCCTGCTGGCGGCCGGCGCGCCGGTTGCGCGTGACCCCATCCGTCCCGAAGAAGTGCCCGGCCTTGAAGGGGCGCTGACGCGGCACGGGGAATTGCGTACCCTGCCGTCGATGTGGCCGGAACGCGGCGGTCTGGACGGTTTCTTCGCCGCCCGCCTGCGCCGGCCTTGAAGCGGTTGGCATCGAGCCCCATAGCTGTTACGAGCAAGCCATGCAGCAAGCGATTCGCATAGCGCCCTCGATTCTCTCGGCCGACTTCGCCCGCCTGGGCGAGGAAGTTCGCGCCATGGACGAAGCCGGCGCCGATTACATCCACGTCGACGTGATGGACGGCCATTTCGTGCCCAACATTACCATCGGCCCGTCGGTCGTCGCGGCGCTTCGTCCGCACACGAAGAAGACCTTCGATGTCCATCTGATGATCGCCCCGGTCGATCCCTTCATCGAAGGTTTCGCCAAGGCTGGCGCCGACATCATCTCGCTTCATCCGGAAGCCGGGCCGCACCTGCACCGCACGCTGCAGACCATCAAGTCGCACGGTGTGAAGGCGGGGGTCGTGCTGAACCCGGCGACGCCGATCGCGGCGGTCGAGACGGTGATCGACATGGTCGACCTGATCCTCGTCATGTCGGTCAATCCCGGCTTCGGCGGGCAGAGCTTCATCGAAAGCCAGATCGAGAAGATCCGTGACCTGCGCCGCCTGATCGACAAGAGCGGCCGCACCATCGATCTCGAGGTCGACGGCGGCATCAATTTCGAGACGGCGCCGCGCGCCATCGCGGCCGGCGCCGACGTCCTCGTCGCCGGCACCGCCAGCTTCACGGGCGGCCCCGCCGCCTACGCCGCCAATATCGAACGGCTGCGCGGCGGCGCCTGAAGCGGAACCGGGGACCGAAACGATGACGGGCGCGGACGGTACCAGCAAGGGCACCATGGAAGCGCCGGATCCCCGGACCGACGCCGCCGGTCCCACGACCCACGCTACCCTGCCGGGCCTGCCTCCGGCCTGGACCAAGCGTACCCTGGCCCGGGCCCGGGCGGGGGCAGTGCTGCGGCGTCTGCGCGGCACCCTTGCCGCTTCCAGGATGTCCGTCGCGACACTGGGGCGGGCGCCGTCGGTCTATACGCTGAACGTGCAAACCGATCCCTTTCCGGGGTCGGTGGACGAGGCGAACGCCCTGTTCCAGGGCCGCTATCGTTTCGCCGGGGAATTGCTGCTGTCCCTGAACCAGACGCCCTGGACCCTGATGGGCGCAAGCCCCGAATGGCGCGAGGCGTTGCACGACTTTCACTGGTTGCGCCATTTCTCCGCCGCTGGCGGCGATGCCGCCCAGCGGCAGGCCCGCGCCCTGATGGACGGCTGGCTGCGCCGCTTCGGGCGCTTCGACGGGCAATGGTGGCGGGCCGATCTCGCCGGGCGCCGGATCATGGCCTGGGTCGGTCACCTGCCCCTGCTGCTGGACGGCGCGGACCCGGCGCTCCGCGAGGGCATGCTCGAATCCCTCATGCGCCAGATGCGCTATATCGGCCGTGCCTTCGCCAGCCTGCCACCCGGCCGGCCCCGGGTCGAGGCGGCGGTGGGCCTTGGTCATGGCTGTCTGGCGCTTGGCCACTGGGGGCGGCCGCTGGCGCGGGCGTTGCGCCGGCTGGACGAGGCACTGGCCGGCCTCGTGCTGCCCGATGGCGGCTACCCCAGTCGTAATCCGAGTGATCATCTTGCCGTGCTCGAGGCCCTGGTGCGCATGCGGGGCGCGCTCGTCGCGGCCGGCCAGGTTCCGGGCGAGGTGCTGACCCGGGCGATCGACCGGCTGGCGCCGGCGGTCCGCTTCTTCCGCCTGGGCGATGGCCGGCTTACCTGCTTCCATGGTGGCCAGCCCGAGGCCTGGGCCCATGTCGACCGGGTACTCGCCCTGGCTGCCCCCAAGGGCAAGGCGCCGGCGCGCATGCCCCATGCCGGTTACGAGCGGATGGAAACCCGCCGCTTTACCCTGGTGATCGACGTCGGTCCGCCGCCGCCGCCCGACTTTTGCGCTCATGCCCATGTCGCCCCGCTCGCCTTCGAGATGAGCACCGGGCGCGACCGCCTGATCGTCTCCTGCGGGCCTGCCCTTGGCCTTGGCGAGGAATGGCGCCGGGTGGCGCGGGCCACCGCCGCCCATTCGACCATGGTGCTGGACGACCAGAATGCCTGGATCTCCGTCGAAGATCCGGAGCTGGGCTTCCGACCGTCCCTGCCCGCCATGGCGACCACGGCCAACCGGCGCGAGGCGGACGGCCAGGTCTGGATCGAGGCCAGCCATTCCGGCTATGGCGCCCGTCTCGGCCTTATCCACCGGCGCAGCCTGTGGCTCGACGCCGAGGGTACGGAATTGCGTGGCGAGGATCGGGTGGAACCGCGCGGCCGGGTGCCCGGGCGCAGCCTGCCCTTCGCCCTGCGCTTCCATCTGGCGCCGGACGTGCGCGCCAATCTCACCGGCGACGGCAGCAGCGTGCTGCTGCGCACGCCGGGCGGCGATGGCTGGCGGTTCCGGGCCCTGGGCGGGCAGGTGGCGCTGGACGAGTCCATTTCCGTCGCCGATTTCGGCCCGGCCCGACGCGCGGAGCAGATCGTGGTCTCCGGTTCGCTCGATGCCGGCCGGGTGGTCTTGCGCTGGGGGTTGTACCGTCTCGACGGAAAACACTGAGAGCGGGGTTCGGAGCAGGGCGGCCATGCCGCCAAGGAATGTTGCTCCGCAGCAATTTCAAACCAAAATGGTAGGAAATATTTCAGCTTTCGATGGGATGATCGCGGTCATGAACGCTATGACCCCGAGCAATGTGGCTTCGGATCACGAGGCCCTGGGCCGGCGCCTTATCGCCGAAGTCGACAGGTCCGCGCGCTATCGCGGCCGGCTGTCGCTCATGCGTTTCGATTTCCATGGCAATCAGGGCCTAGGGCTGTCCGGGGACGGTAATGCCACGGCCGAGGCGATCGGCGTCATCCTGCGGCCGTCCGACACGGTCGCGCCTTTGGGCGGGTGCCGATTCTGCCTGCTGGCGCCGGAAAGTTCTCTCGACACCTGCCCCCTCATCGCCAGGCGCATCTGGCACTGGGCTCATGACGAACTGCCCGTGCCCCCGGGCGAGACAAGGCCCCTGCTGTCTTTCGGTGTCAGCGAGTTCGAGGGCGGGGCGGACAGTGCGCTCGACCTTTATGCCAGGGCCGGCATGGCGCTGGCCTATGCCGTGGCGCGGGGCGGTAACCGGGTGGCGGCTGTCCGGCGAGGCGGCATCATGACGATGGAAGAAATCCGCTGAAGACATAGGTGGCGCGCGCGTTTCGGTGCTTGCGGTAACGGCGCTTTTCCGTATTGTGCCCGGCTGCACTGGCGCTCCATCGACCGTCGGTGTGATCACCTCCAAGCCGAAGGACAGATAGCGATGGGTTGGAAAGTCGCCGTCGTCGGCGCGACCGGGCAGGTCGGCCGCGAAATGCTGAACATCCTTGCCGAACGTCAGTTTCCCGCTGACGAAGTGGTGGCGCTGGCGTCGCCCAAATCGATCGGCACCGAGGTTTCCTTCGGCGAGACTACCCTCAAGGTCAAGTCGCTGGAAGATTACGA
>JAQVKV010000328.1 GCA_028694545.1 Zavarzinia sp.
AGCGAATGGCGCCGTTCGACAGTGCTGGGTCCCGACCGGCGGAGTGATGGACCGCGTGCCAGACCTGACGGGGGCCGATCTCGCCGAAAGCAAGGTGAGGGGAGAGGCGCGAGGTTGCCGGCAGGTCTGGCCGGTCCCGTTCGCCGGCGTAGTGGCGCAATCCGTTGGCGATGAAGTCATGCAGCCGTGCAAGTGCTCCGGCTTCGCCGGGGCGCCAATGGGCGGCGAAGCCGGCGGCCCAGTCCGGCCGGGTCGGGGGCAGGGCCCAGCCCGCCAGCCGGTCGCCTTGCGGCGCGGTGGCGGCGTGGGCGCGCCGGGGGGCAGGAGTGGGCGGCGCCGGCTCGGGAGCGGCGAGACAGGCGCGCCAGAAGGGGGTGAATACCTTGAAGGGGGCGCCCGCCTTGTTGCGGATCGTCCAGGGCTCGAACAGCAGGGCACCGTCATGGCTTTGGACCATGATGCCGCGCGCCCGCAGGTCCTGCTTGATCACCTTGTCGCGGGCGACTGCGGCGGGGTGATACAGGCGGTTCCACATAACCACGCCGGCCCCGGTCTCGGCGACCACGGCGTCGAGCACGTCCGCCGCCCGGCCCCGGCGGAGCAGAAGCGGAAGGCCGATGCGCTGCAGGTCATCCGCAAGGGCCGTGAGGCTGTGATGCAGCCACCAGCGCGCGGCGGCGCCGGGAGCAGCTTCATCGTCGAGGATGAAGAGGGGAAGTACCGGACGCCCGCTCGCCACCGCATGGGCCAGCGCCGGATTGTCGGCGAGGCGAAGGTCGCGGCGGAACCACAGGAGGATCGGGGAATCGGCGTCGGCGTTCGGCATGGGGGCGTCCTGGCGTCGGTGTCGATGGGTGATACGCGGGGAAGTCGAAACTGGATCCGTCGCCCGCCGGGAAATCTCTTGCCAAGGTTCGGGCGCTCCGGCTTGCTCGGCCGGGACGCGATACGGACAGAACAGGATGCCGAGAGGAACCGAATGACCGATACTATGACCGCGCTGGTCCAGCCGCCGCACTGGACACTGCTTTACGCCGGACTCAACGTGCTGGTGACCTTCGCGCTGTCCTTCATGGTGGGGATCCAGCGCATGCGGGCCAAGGTGGTGTTCGGCGCCGGCGCCGCGGGCGATACGCCGCTGCAACGGGCGATCCGGGCCCATGGCAACAACATTGAATATGTGCCGCTGATTCTGGTGCTGATCGCCCTGCTCGAAATGACGGGACAGCCGGTGTGGCTGATTCACACCCTGGGCGCCGGGCTCTTCGTCGGGCGCGTGGCCCATGGTGTCGGCCTGTCCCTGTCGGCCGGCAGTTCGGCCGGGCGTGGCGTCGGCATCCTGCTGACGTGGATTGCCATGCTGGTTGCCGCCGTCTGGGCCATCGTCGCGGCGCTCTGAGCGAATATTCAAAGAAAAAGGGGTCGCGCGATGCGCGACCCCTCGAATTTGGCTCCCCGGGCCGGATTCGAACCAGCGACCAACCGGTTAACAGCCGGTTGCTCTACCGCTGAGCTACCGGGGAACAGCCGGGCTAGCCGGCGAATTCGTTCCCGCCGAAGCGGAGGCGGGCCTTATACAGCCGATTCGGCTTGCTGCAAAGACCCTAATCTCTATTTCCCTCGCTGGAGGCGACGACCGGAATCGAACCGGTATACACGGATTTGCAGTCCGCTGCGTAACCATTCCGCCACGTCGCCCCGCGAGAGGAGGCGGGATATAGCAGAGCCCCCAAGGCAACGCAATAAAGCATGGCGGGTGCGATGCGGCAATTCCGCTTTGGCCGTCGTTGTCATGGCCCGGCCGACCTCGTATAAGTCGAGCATCATTACGTTAGCGGATCACGACTATGGCCGATTTCGCCGCGCTCCGGCGCATGATGCTGGACAGCCAGATCAAGCCGAACAAGGTAACCGACGTTCGCATCCATGATGCCCTCATGGCCGTGCCACGCGAAAACTTCGTGCCGGCGGCACTGAAGCCGGTCGCCTATGTCGACGAGGACCTGAGCCTCGGCGGCGGCCGCTATCTCGTCGAGCCGCGGGTCTTCGCCCGCATGCTCCAGGAAAGCGGCGTCACCGCGCAGGACAAGGTGCTCGATCTCGGTGCGGGCACTGGCTACACCAGCGCTGTCCTTGGCCATCTGGCTGGCAGCGTCAACGCGATCGAGCCGGACGCCGCCCTGGCGGCCCAGGCCAAGGCGGCGATCGCCGATCTCGGCCTCGGCAATGTCACGGTGCTCGACGGCGCGCTGGCCGCGGGCCATGCCGCCGGTGCGCCCTATGACGTCATCCTGATCGAAGCGTCCGTATCGGAGGTCCCCGCCGCCCTTTTCGCGCAGCTCGCCGAAGGCGGGCGCCTGATCGCCGTGCTGCGCAACGGGCCGATGGGGGTTGCCACGCTTTATACGAAGTCGCTGGGCATCATCGGCAGCAGGCCGCTGTTCGATGCCGCCACGCCGGTCATGCCCGGCTTCGAGCGCCCCGCAGCCTTTGTGTTCTGAATACCGTGACCGAGCTCGAAATCTCGGTCGAGACGCTGGCGGCGCGCCGCGCCGCCGGTGAAGAGCTTCATCTCCTCGACGTCCGCGAGCCGTGGGAGTTCAAGCTTTGCCGCATCGAGGGTTCGGTCAATGTGCCCCTCGGCCGGCTCGCCGATGCGATTGATCCCGATACGCTGAACGACGGCCGTCCCGTCATCGTCATCTGTCACCACGGTTTTCGCAGCCTGCGCGCTACCCTGTGGCTGCGGGGGCAGGGGGTCGCGGATTGCCTCAGCCTTGCCGG
This sequence comes from Zavarzinia sp., assembly GCA_028694545.1. GTDB lineage: Bacteria > Pseudomonadota > Alphaproteobacteria > Zavarziniales > Zavarziniaceae > Zavarzinia. The sequence goes on from JAQVKV010000328.1 coordinate 2,785, forward strand.
TGGGGTCGAACGCTGGGCCAATGTCGTCGAACCCGCCATGGCGCGGTATTGAGCAGGGTTGGGTTGAACCAATCCAGGCTTGACGTCGCGCTAGAATGAACGTTCATTCTAAGCCTCCTGTCCGGTTCCGGCGTGTTGCCAGGGCTCGGCGCGGGCTATAGTTTACAGCGTTAACGAGTTATGATGTCTCGGGCCCCGCGTTTCCCGGCGGCCGACATTCGCAGGACGATCGATATGGCAAAGCGACTGGTAAGCCTCGCGGCTCTGATGGTTTTCGGCAGCGGCGCCCCCGCTTTCGCCGAATCCCTGTCCGATGCCCTGGCCATGGCCTATGCCACCAACCCGACGCTGGAAGCCCAGCGGGCCGCCCTGCGCGCGACCGACGAAGAGATCGCCAAGGCGCTCTCGGGCTGGCGCCCGACGGTGACGATCAGCGGCAGTGGCGGTTATCTGTCGCAGGAAAACAAGGTGGCCGGTACCGGGGTGAAGGTCGATTCGGACCTCAATCCCTGGTCGGTGGGCATCCGGGGCACCCAGCCGCTCTATCGCGGTGGCCGTACCTGGGCCGAGACCAGTGCCGCCGACAACCAGATCCAGGCCGGCCGCGCACAGCTCCGCTCGACGGAACAGAGCGTGCTGCTCGCCGTTGTCCAGGCCTATGTCGCGGTGACCACGAATCAGGGCCTGGTCGAAGTGAACCAGAAGAACGTCGAAGTGCTGCGCCGGAACCTGGACGCCAGCAGGGACCGTTTCCGTGTGGGCGAGTTGACGCGGACCGACGTTGCCCAGTCCGAGGCGCGACTCGCGGATTCCATGGCGCAGCTGCGCCAGGCCCAAGCCGACCTGAACACCGCCCGCCAGAATTACGAGCGTGTCGTCGGCGCCGCCCCCGGCACGCTCGATCCCCTGCCGCCCCTGCCGGCCCTGCCGCCCAGCACGGAAGAGGCGCGGGCGATCGCGCTTGCCGAGAATCCGGACCTGATGGCCGCCCGCTATGGCGAGGCGGCGGCGCGCGATGGCGTCGACGTCGCCTTCTCGACCCTGCTGCCCCAGGTTGCCCTGGTCGGCGAAGTGGTCCGTGCGGGCGAACAGAGCGCCAGCGTCGATCGTACCGATCAGGCTTCGATCGAGGTGCAGGTGACGGTGCCGCTCTATCAGTCGGGCGCCGAATACGCCACGGTGCGCCAGAATCAGCAGACCGCCAGTCAGCGCCTGTCGCAGGTGACCGAAGCCCAGCGTGGCGTGATCGAGGCCGCGTCCAACGCCTACGAGCAATATCAGGCCGCGCGCGAAGTGATCGTGGCGCAGCAGCAGGCCGTAGCCGCCAATACGCTGGCGCTCGAAGGCGTGCGTCAGGAAGCGGCGGTCGGCTCGCGCACCGTGCTCGACGTGCTCGACGCCGAGCGCGAGCTGCTGAATTCGCGTGTCACCCTGATCAGGGCCCAGGGGACCGAATATGCCGCCGCCTTCCAGCTGCTGTCGGCTGTTGGCCGGCTCAGTGCCGAGAACCTGAGCATCTCGGGTGATCACTACGATC
>JAQVKV010000329.1 GCA_028694545.1 Zavarzinia sp.
CCGTCGCCGTGGATCTCGGGAATATGGCGATAGCCGCCCTCGGGGATCAGGTGGGCCGCATATTCCTTCACTTCCGAACCCTCGAGCAGGGGCTTCACGCTCGGATGGTTCTTGAAGGCTTCGAGCAGGCCGTAGGGTGTCGTCTCCTGTTCCGCGAAGTCCGAAACCATGCAGCCGATGCCGACCGAGATCGATTCCTTGTTCGTGTAGATGAAGGCGGTGCCGGTCATGCCGTTGGTGACCGTGCCCATCACCTCGATGACGACGCCTTCGTCGCCCTTCAGGTTGAAGCGCTGCTCGATCACTTCCTGCGGCAGGAAATGCATTTCCTTGACCGCGAGCGCCACCGACTCTGGCTTCAGTTCGGGACGCAGCCCCGCGCGATTGCCGACCAGGCCGTTCACGCCCTCCGCCAGCACGACCACGTCGGTATAGATGATGCCGCCACCCCGGTCGGTGCGCACGCCGATCACCTTGCCCGAGAGATCGCGCACCAAGTCGGTCACCGTCGTCTCGCACAGCACGGTGGCACCCGCTTCACGCACGCGGCGGCTGAACCACTTGTCGAACTGGGCGCGGATGATCGTGTAGCGGTTCGGCTTTTCCTCGTTGAAGTCTTCCGAACGGTAGTGCATGCCGACATAGGACGTGTCGTCCAGCATCCACAGGCGCTGCTCGATGACATGGCGTTCGAGGGGGGCATCCTCGCGGAAGTCCGGGATCACCTTCTCCAGCGCGTCGGCATAGAGGATGGCACCCTGGACGTTCTTGGAGCCGGGGTATTCGCCGCGCTCCAGCTGCAGCACCTTCAGCCCCGCCTTGGCCATCGTATAGGCGGCGGCATTGCCCGAGGGCCCGGCCCCGACCACGATGGCGTCGAAACGTTCCTCGCTCATTGTCTCCTCCTCAGCTCGCCAGACGATGGACGGACAGGCGCCGGCGGAAGGCCGCCGTCAGCACCGGCAGCAGTTCGACCGCATTGGCGACGATGCCCACATGGGCGAAGTCGAAGATCGGCGCCTTCGGGTCCGTGTTGATGGCGACGATCATGTCGGCCCCCTCGACCCCGACCCGATGCTGGATCGCGCCCGAGATGCCGGCGGCGATATAGAGCTTCGGCCGGATGGTCTTGCCGGTCTGGCCGATCTGGCGGTCCGCCGTGATCCAGCCCTTCTGCACGAGCGGGCGGGAACCGCCGTATTCGGCGCCAAGCACGGCGGCGAGATCCTTGATCAGCTGGAAATTCTCCGGCGACTTAAGGCCGAGGCCGCCCGCCACCACCACGTCGGCATAGGCGAGCTGGGCCTTGTTGGTGTCGCGGTCGGGAATGAACTGCAGCACCTTGGTAACGATGTCGATTTCCGCCATGTCGAGGGCATGGTCGATGATACGCCCGTCCCGCCCCGGCACCGCTTCCGGCATGGCCATCACGCGCGGGCGCACCGTCGCCATCTGGGGCCTGAAGTTCAAGGTGTGGATAGTGCATAGCAACGATCCGCCGAAGGTCGGCCGCGTCGCCGCCAGCGAGCGTTCGTCGTCGATCGCAAGCTCGGTGCAGTCGGCGGTCAGGCCGGTCAGCAGGGTCGTCGCCACGGAACCGGCGAGATCCCGGCCGAGCGTGGTCGCGCCCAGCAGCACGATCTCGGGCTTGAAGGTATTGACGAGGTCCGTCAGCGTTTTCGTGTAGGGCTCGTTCCGATAGTGGGTGAGCAGCGGATCGGCCACGCGGTAGACGAGATCGGCGCCATGCTCGAAGCAGGCCTTCGCCGCCTCGCCCAGTTCGGCCGCGTCGCCGCCGATCAGCACGCCGGCCAGTTCGACCTGCAGCTTGTCCGCGAGCTTGCGCCCCTCGCCCAGCAACTCGAGGGAGACCGGATGGATGGCGCCGTGTTCGTATTCGATGAAGACCCAGACGTGCTTGTAAGCCTTGAAGTGCTCCGGCAGCTCCTTCTTCATGCCGGCGCGGCCGGCGGCGGCAGGTGCTTGGCGGGGGGCGTCGCTCATGGGGGCATCCTCCTCAGAAGCCGGCGGACAGACGCCGCAGGTCGGCGTCCAGCGCGGGATTGCGGTCCAGGATCGCGGCGATCAGGGCATCCGCCATGGCCGCGCCGTTCTTGCCTTCGGTTTCGATCATCGCGGCCTTTTCGGCCCGCGCGCTCGGGGCGAAGACCTTCTTCACCACGGTGGGCGAGCCGCGCAGGCCGCATTTCAGCAAGTCGGTGATGCCGGCATCGGCCGCATTCCAGGTGGTGACCTCGGCCCGTGCCGCGCGCAGCGCGTCGGCGAGCGAACCCCGGCGGATCTCGTTCGTGCCCTCGAGCATGGTGACGAGCACGGGCAGCGCCGTCTTCAGCACCTGCACCCCACCTTCCGCGCGGCGTTCCACCGTGATCTCCCGGGTCTTTTGGTCGACCGCGGTGATGCGCGAAACATAGGTGAGCTGGTTGAGGCCGAGACGCTTGGCGATGCCGGGGCCGACCTGGGCGGTATCGCCGTCGATCGTCTGCTTGCCGGTGAAGACCATGTCCACCGGGCCAAAGGTCTCGCCGATCTTGGCGACGGCGGCCGCCAGCGCGAAGCTGGTCGCCAGCGTATCCGACCCCGCGAAGTAACGGTCGGTCAGCAGCACCGCCCGGTCGGCGCCGAAGGTCAGCGCCTTCCGCAACGAATCCTCAGCCATGGGTGGGCCCATGCACAGCATGGTGACCGTGCCGCCATGGGCATCGCGCAGTTGCAGGGCCGCTTCCAGCGCGAAGAGGTCATAGGGATTGATGATGGTCGGCACGCCCTGGCGCATGATCGTATTGGTCACCGGATGGACGCGGATCTGCGCGCTGTCGGGCACTTGCTTGATACAAACGACGATGTGCATCCGCTCCTCCTGTCGCCGAAACCGGCCGTGTCATCTATGTTGCAGGGACCGTGCCAGAATGAATTCCAATGTTTTCAATTACTTGCCGGCCGACATCCGTGTCGCATTCACGACACCGCCTTCGTCTTTCGGACATCGAGGTCGGACAGGGGGACAAAGGCGCGGCGGCTGGGACGCACCGCGTCCTTCAGCACCTTGAACACCCGCTGTTCGAGGGGCGACGACGCGACGAAATCGCCATAGGCGCGTTCGAGATCGGCCCTTGCCCGTTCCGTTACCGCCGCGTCCGTGAGATCCGTCAGGTCTTCCCGGGACAGATATTCGCCCATGCGCCGCAGGATATGGAGGCGCGCCACCCGCAACACGGCGGGGTCGTAGGGCACGCCGAGGACGCTGAAGAAATCCTCCGCCGCCGAGAGCCCCTTCAGGGTGTCGAGCATGGTCATGACCGGTCCTCCGATGTGGTCTTTCCCCGCGACTGGTAATGGGCGAGGCGGGCTTCGAGAAAATCGATGCGGTCGATCAGGACGGCGATGGCCTCGCCCACCGGATCAGGCATCAGGTGATGTTCGAGATCGATGCGGCCATCGATGCGCCGGCGCTCCGCGTCCGGCTTCACCACGCGGCCCGGGATGCCGACCACGGTCATGCCCGGCGGCACATTGTCCATGACGACCGCATTGGCGCCGACCCGGGCCCCCCGGCCGACCACGACCGGCGAGAGGATCTTGGCGCCCGCGCCGACCAGGACGCCGTCTTCCAGCGTCGGATGGCGCCGGCCGGGCGACCAGCTCGTACCGCCCAGCGTCACACCATGGTAGAGGGTGACGTCGTCACCGATCACCGCCGTCTCGCCGATGACGACACCGGCACCATGATCGATGAACAGGCGCTGGCCGATCACCGCGCCCGGGTGGATGTCGACATTGGTGAGGAAACGCCCCCACCACGACAGCAGCCGGGCGGGAAAGCGGGCGCCGGCCCGCCACAGGCGGTGCGCCACCCGGTGGATCATCACCGCATGCACGCCCGGATAGGTCATCAGGATCTCGAACCCGAAGCGCGCCGCCGGATCGCGCGCCTTCACGCAGGCGATGTCCTGGCGCCAACAGGCGAGGAGACCGGGCCGGCGGGGCCGCACGGCGGGCTCGGGAGCGATCGTGACGTCCACCATCACTCCGCCCCCACCAGCGTGCCGGGCCGGCAGCAATGGGCGTAGATTTCCAGCAGGTCGTTGTCGCCGACGGACCGCTTGGTCATGGCCGCGCGCTCCCGCACCTCGGCCAGGATGGCACGCGCCCGGCATTCGTCGGTGGCAAGACCAAGACCCTTCAGGGCCGCGAAGACGGCACTGATGCCCGAATGCTTGCCGAGCACGATTTCCCGCCGGCGGCCGAAACGCGCAGGCGACAGGGCTTCGTAGGTCGCCGGGTCCTGCAA
>JAQVKV010000330.1 GCA_028694545.1 Zavarzinia sp.
CCATTTCAGTGTCCGCGTGCCGGGGGACGAGGAGCTCTATCTGATCAATCCGATGGGCGTGCACTGGTCCGAGATCACGGCGAGCCGCCTGCTGCTGGTCGATGGCGCCGGTGTCGTCCTCGAAGGCGAGGGCGTGGTGGAGCCGACCGCCTTCTTCATCCACACGGAAGGCCACAAGGCCCGGCCGGACGCGCTCTGCATCCTCCACACCCATATGACCTATGCGACGGCCCTGACCTGTCTCGACGGCGGGCGGCTGCGCTTCGTGCACCAGAATTCCCTGCGCTACTACGGCCGCGTCGCCTATGACGAGAGCTACAACGGCCTCGCCATGGACGCGGAAGAGGGCGAACGCATCGCCGAAGGCGCGGGCGGCGGCGAGGACATCGTCTTCCTGGCCCATCACGGCGTCGTCGTCCATGGCCGGTCCGTGGCCGAGGCCTTCCACGATCTCTATTATCTCGAGCGCGCGGCCCAGGTGCAGGTCATCGCGGCGAGCACGGGCCAGCCCTTGCGCGAGATCAGCCCCAATGTCGCCGCGCAGACCGCCAAGCAGTTCGCGGATCTGCTCGAATTCGAGGCGTCCTACCATTTCGCCGCCCTCGAACGGGTGCTGATGGCCGAAGCGCCGTCCTATCGCGACTGAGACCGTCTTGACCCCGGGCGGCACGCGCGGCCGTCGGCTGGACAGGCAGGAGGCCGGCGTGCTCACCCGCCTGGCCCTGCCCATCGTCATGGCCCGGATCGGCCTCACTCTCATGCTGGTGGTCGACAATATGGTCGTCGGCCATTTCGGCACCGAGGCGCTGGCGGGCTTCGCTCTCGGTCTCGTGCTGGTGCAGACCCTGCAGACCGTCGGCCTTGGCCTGCTCATGGGCGGGATGGTGGAAATCTCCGCCGCTTATGGCCGGGGCGATGTGGGGGAATGCGGGCGGATCTGGCGCCGCTCCCTGCTCTATGCCCTGGTCGTCGGGGCCGCTTTCGTCGCCCTTGCCCATCAGGCGCCCTGGCTGTTCCGCCTGCTCGGCCAGACGCCGGAACTGGCGGCGGCGGCGGGCGGGATCGCCGGCCTGCTCGGCTGGTCGCTGCCGCCGATGCTGGTCTATATCGCCTCGATCGCCCTGCTCGAATCGACCGGTCGGCCCTATGTCGGCGTCGTCATGCTGGCCCTGGCCAATCTCCTCAACCTCGTGCTCAACCTCGTGCTGGTGGACGGGGCCTTCGGGATCGCGGCGCAAGGCGCCGGCGGCGCCGCGCTGGCGACGCTGATCGCCCGTCTGGTGCTCGCGGGGGGTACCATCGCCTATATCCTCTGCCTGATGCCGGGCCGGGCCGGCCTTGGCCGGGCGCGGTTGTCCGATCATGCCTGGGGTGATGGCCGGCGTCAGCGCCGCATCGGCTACGCCGAGGGCATGAGCATGGGCATCGAAAGCGGCAGCTTCGCCCTGCTCACGGTCTTCGCCGGACAGATGGGCGCGGTGCAACTGGCCGCCTATACGATCGCGATCAACATCAACATGATGCTGTTCATGCCGGCGGTCGGCATCGGTGGCGCGGCGGCGGTCCGGGTGGCGCAGGCGCGCGGGCGTTTCGACGGGGCCGGCATGGCCCGGTCGGGGACCACCGGCCTCGTCGTCTTCGCCGGGCTGATGCTCGCCGTCGCCCTCGCGCTTCTCGTCATGCCCGGGGCACTGACCGCGCTTTATACCGCCGATCCGGCGCTCGCCGCCGTGGTGGCGCCCATCGTTGCCGGGATCGGCTTCCTTGCCCTGATCGACGGGGCACAGCGGGTCGTCGCCAGCATCCTGCGCGGCTACGGCGAAACCTGGCTGCCGACGACCAGCCATCTCGTTTCCTATGTCGCTGTCATGGTGCCCCTGGCCTGGGCGCTCGGCCCGCGGGGCGGTCTCGGCGCGCCGGGGCTGATCCTCGCCATCGCCATCGCCTCCGTCGTCGCGACGGGGCTGCTGCTCATCCGTTTCCGGCAACTGGCGGCGCGGCCGCTGCTTTCCCCGAACGAACAGGAGGCCACATGGGCAAGTTCCTGAGCGCGGCACAAATCGAAGGTTTCGCGCGCGATGGCTTCGTTACCCGCCTGCCCGTTCTTGGCAAGGACGAGGTGGCGCGCCTGAACGCGCTCACCGAAGCCTTCGAGGCGGAACGGCCGCGGGATGTCGCCTGGGCCTTCGACATCAAGGCCAATCTCCTCTTCGACTGGGTCTACGAGCTTGGCCGTAATCCGCGTCTTCTCGATGCGGTGGAAGACCTGATCGGGCCCGACATCCTGATGACGAACGCGACCTTCCGGATCAAGAATCCGGGCAGCTATGTCGACTATGGCTGGCACCAGGATTCGGCGCGGATCGAGGTGACGCCCGCCTTCGTCATCGCCTATGTGGCGCTGTCGCCGGCGACGATCGAGAACGGCTGCCTGCGGGTGATCCCCGGCACCCACGGTCATGTCCGGCCGTTCTCCCTGACCGAAGGGCCGGGCCAGCGCGAGAGGCTCGTTGCCAGGGTGATCGACGTCGACCCCGATGCGGCGGTGAACCTGGAGCTGGCGCCGGGCGATGTCGCCATCTTCCATGGCAACGCGGTCCATGGCTCCGCCGCCAATGTCAGCGATGATCGGCGGGTGGCGATCCTCTATGATTTCACCCCGGCGGCGGGACGCCAGAATGTCGGCATGGGTTCGGGCCAACTGGTTCGCGGGCGTGATCTGCATGGTTTCTGGGGCCACGAGCCGGCACCGGAACCCGGCCTGACCGACGCCAATGTTCTGGCCCGGCGCCGCACGCTTCGCACCTACCACGAAAACGTCCTGCTCGGCCCGCGCCTGCCGGGCGAGACGGTAACCTTCCCGGATCGCCCGTACTGACGGGATGGCCCCTCGTCAGGATGGTGGCGGGGTATAGACCAGGACCGCCACGGTCTTCCGGTCCTTCAGGTTGTTGCCGATCATGCGCCGCTTGCGCGGGTCTAGGGTCAGGGCGTCGCCCGCCTCCATGACGATCGGCTCTGGCTCGTCCTCGAAGCGCACCACGAGCTCGCCTTCGAGGACGAGGATCAATTCCTCCTCCGCTTCCAGCGCATAGAAATCCTCGCCGGCATTGGCGCCGGGGGCGAGTTCGGTCCAGGTCGCGAGCATGCGCCGGGAGTTGCTCGGCGTCAGGGCGAAATCGGTGAAGCCGTGGCCGCCGAGCCCGACACGCCGCCTCTCGGCCCGCCGGATCAGGGTCGAGGGCCGTTCGTCGAAGAGATCGCGCAGGCCAAGGTCGAGCGCCCGGCACAATTTGAGCAGCGAGGCGATGGAGGGCGAGACCATGTCGCGCTCGATCTCGCTGATGAAGCTGCGGCCAAGGCCGCTGCGCTGTGCCGTTTCCTCGAGGGTCAAGCCGAGTTCCTGGCGTCGCAGACGCAGCCTCTTGCCGAAGGCCGCTTCCGGGGCGATCGCCTCTCCCTCGTCGCGTGTTTGCGCCGTTGCCTCGTTTTTCTGTCGTCGCGCCATGAGTCTCTCTGGAAGGTTGAATTCCACTATAACGGAAAAATGTTGCCTTGAGCGAAATTATCGCTACCGTGATGGCGTCGGGTTCGGAAAGGGATCGTGTATGCGTAGCGGTCAGGGGACAGCCTATGTAAACGGGGCCTTCGTCGCCCTTCAAGAGGCCAGCGTCCCCCTGCTGGACTGGGGCTTCACCAAGTCCGACGCGACCTACGATGTCGTCGCCGTCACCGGCGGCCGCTTCTTCCGCTTGGACCGTCATCTCGATCGTTTCGAGGCATCGGTCCGCGCCCTGTCCATGACGCTTCCTGTTACACGCACGGAACTCGCGGCGATCCTGGCGGAATGCGTCCGGCGCGGCGGGCTGGATGACGCCTATGTCTCGATGACCTGTACGCGCGGCGTGCCGCCGGCGGGCACGCGCGATCCGCGCCTGTTCAGGAATGCGCTCTATGCCTATGCCATTCCCTATGTCCGCATCTTCGATGCCACCGCGAGAGGTCGTCCCGCCCGTCTCCATGTCTCGGGCATCCAGCGCATTCCGCCGCAGTCGGTCGATCCGCGCATCAAGAACCATCACTGGCTGGACTTGACCCGGGCCCAGATCGAGGCGCTCGAAGGCGACGCGGACCTGCCCCTGCTGGTCGACGGCCAGGGCAATGTGACGGAGGGCTTCGGCTACAACGTCTTCGCGGTCTTCGACGGCACCGTGGTGACGCCGGACCGGGGCGTGCTCGAAGGCGTCACCCGGGCGACGGTGTTCGACCTCTGCGAAAGCCTGCGGATCCCGGTCGAGAT
>JAQVKV010000331.1 GCA_028694545.1 Zavarzinia sp.
ACGTAGCACCTCAGATCACGATCACGTCGTTCCCCGGCGGATCGGCATAAAGCTTTTCGACGAGATCGGCCCTGCGGGTCAAGGCTGCTTTCTGGTTGATGTAGCCTTTGTCCGTGATTTCCCCGGCGTCCATGTTCGGTGGCTCGGCCATGAACAACACGCGGCGGATCACGGTGGAGGACCCCGGATTGGCCTGGTTGTGCGCCTTGACGCCCCGGCGCACATGCTCGACCAACTCGTTCGAGCCGAGCATGAGGTCCATCGAGGCCGAGGCGACCGGATCGGTCACCACCTTCGACAGGCCGACCCAGTTGGGCCAGGCCAGCGCCGCGACATATTTCCTGTCGTGACCGCAGATGACCGCGTCCTGGATCGCGGGTGCCGCAGCGGTCACGAGGTGGACACGCAGGTTGCCCGCCTGCACCCAGGTGCCGGTATCGAGCTTGAAGTCCTCCGCCACGCGGCCGTCGAAGACGAGGCCGAGGTCCGGCTGTTCCGGATCGAGGAATTTCGCCGCATCGCCAAGACGATAGAAGCCCTCTTCGTCGAAGGCGTCCGCCGTCTTCTTCGGGTCATGGTAATAGCCGGGCGTGACCAGGGCGCCGCGCACGCGCACCTCGTAGGTGGCGCCGACCGGGACGAGCTTCAGTTCGACGCCCGGCAGCGGCAGGCCGATCATGCCCACGCGCTCGGACACGCGGAACACGGAAGTGGCGACCGGCGCGGTTTCCGTGGCGCCGAAGCCCGTGGTGAAGACCACGCGCTCGCCGGTGACGCGGATCGCCAGCTGCTGGAAGCGCTCCCACAGATCCTGGCTCAGCGCCGCGCCGCCATAGGCGCAGAATTTCAGCTTTTTGAAGAAGGTCTCGGCCATGGCCGGATCCTTCTCCATGGCGCCGAGCAACATGGAATAGGCCACCGGGACGTTCATATAGGTGGTCGGGGAGATTTCCTTGAGGTTGGCGATCGTCTCGTCGAACAGGCCGGGCAGCGGGCGGCCATCGTCGATATAGAAGCTGGCGCCCGCGACCACCGCACCATGGAGATTGGCGTTGCCGCCGAAAGTGTGGCTCCACGGCAGCCAGTCCACGGTCACCGCCGGGCCTTCCTGCGCGCGGATCGCCTCGCGGTCCACGACCACGGACTGCACCATGGCCGCATTGGCGCACAGCATGCGGTGCGTATTGATCACCGCCTTCGGCATGCCGGTCGAGCCCGAGGTGAAGAGATATTTGCACACCGTATCGGGGCCCAGACGCTCGAAGGCCGCCTCGACCTCGGGACCGACCGGGGTCTTCACGAGGTCCATGAATTCGGTCGAGGGAATGGAACCCGGCGCGTCCGTCACGTGAACGATCTCGACCCCGTCGAGGTCCAGCGCCATCAGCGCCGCCTCGAAGAAGCGGCCATTCTGCACCATGATCACGCGCGGCTTCACCAGGTCGACGACATAGCGCAGCTTGGCATGGTCCATCGACATCAGCGAATAAGCCTGACTGACCGAGGACACCGGTACGCCGGCCGCGATCGCGCCATACATGAACAGCGCGTGCTCGATCGAATTGCCGGACAGCACCATGACCGAATCCGACTGCCCCAGCCCGCGCGCGAGCAGCGCCGCCGCGATCGCCTCGACATGGGCGCGGCCCTCGCCGTAGGTGATCTTGCGCCAGTCGCGGTCCGGGCTGCGCTGGGCCAGCCACAGGGTGTCCGGCTCCGTATCGGCCCATTTGCGCAGGGGCACGATCATGTTGCGGTCGTAGTCACCGAGCCCGTGGGCAAGGCGCAGAATCAGATTGCCGTCGTCGCGGCGCGTCACGTCGAGATCGTTCGAGAGGTAATTGACCTTGCGGAACGGTGGCTTCATGGCTCTCCCCCAGTCGGCGTTATTTGTCGCGGCGTTGGTTTCGCCGTCGTCGGTGACCAGCTTGCCGGGCGGCCCGGCCCGGGTGACATGAGGCGCGAGTTTGCAAACCTGGCGGGGCTTTGCAACTGACAATCTCGAAAGCAGAGGAAATGGTGACGATTCGTCACCTCCCCCTCTCCCCAATCCGGCCTTCATTGACGGCGCCCGGTCCGCTAAGGTCGTGCCGATTCTGGATCCGGAAGGGGTAAGCCATGTTTCGCCGCCTCGCGCTCGCCGCCACTCTCGCCGCGGCCTGCTGGACGGGTGCTTCGGGGGCATCGCCCGTTCGCCTTGCCCATGCCGAGGGAACAACGCAGGTCGTCGCTCGCGACGGCGCCGCGGTCACCTTCCCCGAAGCGACGCTGGCGGCCTTCGATCTCGCGATCGCGCAGGGCGCCGACATGCTGCGGGTCGACGTCTATCAGACCTTCGACGGCGTCCAGGTGATCCGTACCAGCCGCAACCTGGCCGACACGACCGACATCGCCAGCCTCGGCTCGCCGCCCGGCCCGATCAAGGGCGAGCCGCCGCCCGTCGGTTATCCGGTCGACTTCACGCTCTACAACGATTACGCCCGCCTGACCGCGCGCCAGCCGATCCCGGCGCGCGGCACCGCTTTCGACGGCATGTTTCCGGCCCCGATCCTCGAGGACCTCCTCGTCCTCGTCGAACGCCGCCGCATGGACCGGCGCCAGCGCATCGGCCTTCTGATCGTGCTGCACGATTCGGAGATCCACGCCGCGCGCGGCAAGGCCATGGAACCCCGCCTGCTGGCCACCCTGCAGAAATACGGCCTCGCCGGCTCGCCCGACGTCCTGATCGGCACCGGTGATCCGTCGAGCTTCGCCCGTCTCGGCGCCACCGGCGGCAATCCCCGCGTCTTCGTGCTCGGCCCGTCCACGGACCGGCCGGCGGACGCGGCGCGCACCAACAACCGCATGACCTACGGCGACTATCAGACCCCGCAGGGCCTGCGGGCGATACGCGACTTCGCCGACGCCATTCTGGTCGGCAAGGACGCCATCATGGGCGCCTATGCGGACGGCGGCGCCATGCCGCCGACCACCCTGCCCGGAGACGCGCGGGCCGCTGGCCTGCGTCTGTTCGTCGGCGGATTCGCCGACGCGAACGATCCCGTTCGGCCCCGGCCCGCCGCCATCGATACCTACCAGCGCTTCATGACGCTGGGCCCTGAAGGCATCGTCACCGACGAGCCGGCGCGCGCCATCGCCGCCCGGCGCCACATGCCCTAAGTCCGCATCCCGCGCCCCCGGGCACGCGGGCCCCGGGCCTCAAGGGAAACGCGGCGCGAAATCGCGCCGTTCGGACGGATCCGCCCGAACGGGCCGGCGCGGCCACAGCATGGGCCACGCCCGCCCGTTCCCCCCAGCCCTTTGCCCCTCGTTCCGCGGCCGCCGCCGCGCGGCGGAAATTTATGCCGCAATGCCGCAAAGCAAGTATTTACGGCGCCGGATCTCGTGTTACGCTTCCTTTACACATTCCAGCCCTAATCAAAGGGTCACGCTCATAATACCCAGCCCGTTGCTGGCAGTCGTCCCAAGGGAGTGCCAAAGCTCGAGAACTTCAATTGTCACCGGAAGAGGAGTCTTGCATGAGCGATCTCGCATATATGCTGGTGGACTATCGTCTGACGACGGCGGAAATTCTGTACCATATGCCGGACCATCCGAGCCTTCTGCAAAGTTATACTTGGCAGGCACTCGATCTGGCGCCGCGTTTTCCGGAACTGAAGAAATTCCTCGACTTCTGGTCAACCAATCTCGACGGCAAACTCCATTCGGTGAAGGTGGTGAGCAACCGCATCATCAAGCCGGGCGAATTCAACCACACCCGCAATTATCTCACGCTTCATTGAGACGCCGGACGGGTGTCCGGCCGCGCGTGTCCCGCGCTCCGCATTAAGCGCTTTCCCCCCGGCTGACGAACGTCGATCATGCTTTCCCAAAAAGGGAGGAGAGCATGGTCGACGCAGTCGAACCCCTCGATATGGCCGTCATCGGCGCCGGTTTCGCCGGCCTCAACGCGGCCTCGATCGCCCGGCAAGCAGGCTTGCGTGTCGCGGTCGTCGAGGTGCGCTAATAACCGGGGTATCGACTTCAGAATACGAAAACATTACTGAGGGGGCAATTCCTCCCCACGCTTGCGTGGGGGGTCTCCTTGCCCATTCGAGATGAAACGGGTATGCATCGTATCACAACACTTTCCACCTGAGAAGTCTGGGAACGCATCACGTATCTACGATACCGCTGTGCATCTTGCAAGACTGGGTATCGACGTGACTGTGCTTGCACCTCACCCCACGTTTCCCACGGGGTCGTTCCCGCGTACCTGGAGGCGGGTCCGGGAAGGAGAGATCGATGGAGTCCGG
>JAQVKV010000332.1 GCA_028694545.1 Zavarzinia sp.
AGGACGCGGTGGTGGCGGAGGTCGAGGATGCCCGCCTCGGCATGACCATCTGCTATGACCTGCGCTTCGCAGCCCTCTATCGCCGTCTCGCGCAGGCAGGCGCCGACATCATCGCCGTGCCCGCCGCCTTCACCCGGGTCACGGGCGAGGCGCATTGGCACATCCTGCTGCGCGCCCGCGCCATCGAGACCGGCTGCTTCGTCATCGCGCCGGGTCAGACCGGCACCCATGAGGATGGCCGCCAGACCTTCGGCCATTCCCTGATCGTCGATCCCTGGGGCCATGTGCTGGCCGACGGCGGCAAGGATGTCGGCATCATCACCGCCGACCTCGATCTTTCGGCCGTCACCGCCGTGCGGGGTCGCATCCCGGCCCTCCAGCACGACCGGATTTTCCAGGGGCCGTGATGCGCGTCCTTCTCCTTTCCGGCCTGCTGACCGTCGCGGCGGCGCCCGCCTTCGCGATCGATTGCACCAGGGCGGCGACGCCGGTCGAGAAGACGATCTGCGGCAAGCCGGCGCTGAAGGCGGCGGACGACGCCCTGGGGGCCGCCTATTCGGCGTTGCGTGCCAGCCTCGATGCGGCGGGCAAGGCGGCGCTGCGCGGCGACCAGCTCAAATGGTTGAAGCAGCGTGACGGCATCTGCTCCGAATGGGATCAGGCGTCGCCGCCGGATGCCGCCTGCCTGATGCGGGTCACGGTGGAACGCACCGACATGCTGACGGCGAAGCCCCTGCGCGCCGGGCCGGGCGCACCCGCTTTCAGGCCCGTGTTCTACCGCCGGGTGGACGAGGCGGCTTCGATCGAGGTATCCGTCGTCTATCCCGAACTGGTCGATGCCTCCAGTCCTGCCCTGAAGCGCCTGGACGCGCTTCTCGCCGGTCCGGCCGATGGCGCGGATCAGGCGGTCGAGGGGCCCTATGGCCGGATCATGTCCTTCCGTATCGGCTATGCCTCGGGCCGCTTCGTCTCGGTGCGCTACGACGCCTATGAGTTCACCGGCGGTGCCCATGGCATGAGCTATGGCTCGGCGGTGAATTTCCTGATGGCGGAAGGACGCGCCCTGACGTTGGCGGATTTCATCGACGCGAACGGGCGCGCCGGGGCCATCGCCGCCTGTCGCGACTCGATCCGCGCGCAGAAGCGCGAGCGCGGCGTGCCCGTGGAGATGATCGAGGAGTCCCTCGGCGACGAGGCGCTGGCGACCGCTGTCGACCAGATCACGGCCTGGAGCTTCGACGACCGGGGCGCCCTGGTCCATTACAATCCCTATGACCTCGGCTCCTACGCCGAGGGGGACTACGACTGCGTCATTCCCTGGGCGCGGTTGCGCGGCCTGAGCATCGCCGGTTCGAAGCTGCCTTTCGATTGAGGGGCTTGCCAAACCGGCATGCAATCGTCACATCATCGTCCATCATGATCGTCTATGACCTCGGCTGTCCGGAAGGTCACGTCTTCGAGGCGTGGTTCAAGGACAGCGCCACCTTCGAGAAACAGGCCCGGCAGGGCAAGGTCGCATGCCCCACCTGCGGTGCGACCAAGGTCACGCGCGGGCCCCAGGCGACCAATATCGCGACCGGCGTCTCGCGCGAGAAACAGGTGAAGGCGGCCGAGCAGCAGGCGGAAATGCGCCAGGCCCTGCGCGAATTGCGCAAGACCGTGGAGGACAATTGCGAGCACGTCGGCGACAAATTCGCCGAGGAAGCGCGCAAGATCCATTACGGCGAGACGGAAGCGCGCGCCATCTACGGCGAGACCACGCCCGAGGAGGCGAAGGCCCTGGACGAGGAGGGCGTGCCCGTCGCCCGCCTGCCCTGGATCGAACGCGACGACGCCTGACTATCGGCCCGGCAGCTTGCGCAGCGCCGCCGCCATGACACCGCCGGCAAGATCATTCCGACCCTTCGCCGCGTCGCGCATCGCGCGTCTCCACCTGAGATAGGCGAGGGGCGAGGGCAGGCGCGGCGTATGCGCCAGTTCCCAATGGATGCCGTTGATCGGATCGTCGAAGAAGACGGCGTAATAGCCCGGCGCATAGACGTCGTAGGCGGCGGGCGCCTCGGTCACCGGCACGGCGTTCGGGATCAGGAAATCCCGGTGGAAGTCGTCCACCTCGCGCCGATTGCGGGCCCAGAGGGCGACGTGGTGGATGCCGACGGCGCGCGCCGCATGGTCCAGCTTTCCGCCGCTTCTCGCCGGCTGGATGCCGATATAGGAATGCGGCACCGGCAGGCGCGCCATGTAGTAGGTGGAGCGATAGCCGATATCGAGCGTCCAGAAACTGGCATAGCCGAGCCAGCCGAACATGCGGTCGTAGAATTCGACCGATGTCTCATAGTCGAGAACCGAAAATTCGACGTGATGCAGGCCGCGCCAGCGCATGGCGCCAATTCCCTAGGGCCGGACCGCGAAGGCCATGTAATTGACGTCCACGTCCTTGCCGATGCGCCATTCGTCGCGCAAGGGGTTGTAGGTGACGCCGGCCAGTTCGCGGATTTCCAGCCCGGTCGGGCGGAGCGCCGCGGCCAGTTCGCTGGGGCGGACGAATTTCTCGAATTTGTGGGTGCCGCGCGGCAGCCAGCCCAGCACATATTCGGCGCCGACGATGGCCAGCGCGAAAGCCTTCATGGTGCGGTTCAGAGTGGCGGTCACCATCACCCCGCCCGGCTTCACCATGGACGCGCAGGCGGCGAGGAACAGGTTCAGGTCCGCCACATGCTCGATCACTTCCATGTTGAGAACGACGTCGAATCGCTCCCCGGCCTGGGCCAGGTCCTCGGCCGAGGTGTGGCGGTAGTCGATGTCTAGGCCCGACTGTTCTGCGTGCAGGGCGGCGATCTTCACGTTCTTTTCGGCGGCGTCGGCGCCGACGACGGTGGCACCGAGGCGGGCCATCGGCTCGGAGAGCAGGCCGCCGCCACAGCCGATGTCGAGGAGGCGCAGGCCCGCGAAAGGCTTCAGGTCATCGGCCGCGCGGCCGAAGTGGCCGCCGAGACGATCGCGCAGGAAGGCGAGGCGGGTCGGGTTGAACTTGTGCAGGGGCGCGAACTTGCCGTTCGGGTCCCACCATTCCTCGGCGATCGCGGCGAATTGGGCCACTTCGCCCGGGTCGATCGTGGTGCGCGCCGCATTTTCGCCTGACATGACTGCTTCTCCTGATGCGGGCCGGCGTGCGCTCGCGCGCCGCCTTGCCAGTCGTCTACACGGGGGATATGTATACGCGCCTTTTACGCCCGGCCAGTCCCTGACGGCCGGTTTCTGCCTGGAACGATCTGGAGTACCACGCGCATGGCCCGCCTGGTCCTGAAATTCGGCGGTACGTCCGTCGGCAATGTCGAGCGCATCAAGAATGTGGCGCGTCGTGTCAAAGCCGTGGTCGATGCCGGCAATGAGGTTGCCGTCGTGGTGTCCGCCATGTCGGGCGAAACCAACAAGTTGGTCGGCTTCTGCCGCGATATAGCCCCCCTGCACGACGCGCGCGAATATGACGCGGTGGTCGCCAGCGGCGAACAGGTAACCGCCGGCCTGCTGGCCATGGCCCTGCAGGAACTCGGCGTCTCCGCGCGCTCCTGGGCCGGCTGGCAGGTGCCGATCGAGACCGACGGGGCTCATGGCGCCGCCCGCATCATGCGGATCGACACGTCGGAGATCGAACGGCGCATGAAGGAAGGCCAGGTGGCGGTGGTCGCCGGCTTCCAGGGCATCGGCCCGGATCACCGCATCGCCACGCTCGGCCGGGGTGGCTCCGACACCTCGGCGGTCGCGCTGGCGGCGGCGATGAAGGCGGATCGCTGCGACATCTATACCGACGTGGACGGCGTCTACACGACCGATCCCCGCATTGTTGAACGGGCCCGCAAGCTCGATAGGATCACCTATGAGGAAATGCTGGAAATGGCGTCGGTCGGCGCCAAGGTCCTGCAGATCCGCTCGGTCGAGATGGCGATGAAGCATCGCGTTCGGGTCCAGGTACTCTCCAGCTTCGAGGACAAGCCCGGCACCCTGGTTGTTGACGAGGACGAAATCGTGGAACAGGAACTCATCTCCGGCATCGCCTACAGCCGCGACGAAGCCAAGGTGACCGTGCTCAAGGTCTCGGACCGGCCGGGTGTCGCCGCCGCAGTCTTCGGCCCGCTGGCCGATGCCAACGTCAATGTCGACATGATCGTGCAGAACGTCTCGGACGACGGTTCGACCACGGACGTCACCTTCACCGTCGGCAAGACCGA
>JAQVKV010000333.1 GCA_028694545.1 Zavarzinia sp.
GAGACTGGGACAAGCTGGCGATGACCCGGATCTTCTTCGCCGAATTCCTGGGCCTCGATCTCGAACGCCATCGCGACAGGGTCGCCTTCATCGGCGACAGCCCGAACGACATGCCGATGTTCGGCTGTTTCCCCAATGCGGTCGGGGTCGCCAATCTCGATTTCTTCGGCGACCGGATCACGACCTTGCCCGCCTATGTGACCCGGGCCCGGGGCGGCCACGGCTTCGCCGAACTGGCGGAAAGCCTGCTCTCCGCCCGGGAGGCGTGAGTGCTCAGGCCGCGAGGCTGGAGCCGGCGACCGCCGGCCCATGGGCGTTCAGGGTGCGCACGAGGTCGAGCAGGCGGTCCTGCTGGGCCTGGGGCAGCTCCATGAACAGGCGCGCGATGTCGGCCGCCTCACGGCTGAGCACGTCACCCTCGGGCCGGGCCTCGTCGTAGAAATAGGCGATCGGCACGTCCAGCGCCGTGGCCAGCGCCGCCAGGCGCCCGGCCGAGACCTTGGCCCCGCCGGTTTCGTATTTCTGGATCTGCTGAAACTTCAGCCCCACGCGCCGCGCCAACTTTTCCTGCGACAGGCCGAGAAGCCAGCGGCGCTCGCGGATGCGCCGTCCGATCTGGAGATCGAGAGACGTAATGGGCATGCGACAAACTCCAATATGGATGCATTTGTATCCATATTGGATATTTATGTCGGCGATGGCAATATCCGAATGATCGCCATACGAGAAACGCCGCCCACTTCCGGTTGGAAGGGGCGGCGCTTTCACACGAAGACGGGTTCGGTCAGGCGCTTTCGGCCGCGCGCGACATACGCTTGCGCTCGTTCGAGTCGAGGTAGCGCTTGCGCAGGCGGATGGACTTCGGCGTCACTTCCACCAGTTCGTCGTCGCCGAGATAGGCGATGGCCTGTTCGAGGCTCATCTTGCGCGGCGGCGTCAGGCGAATTGCCTCATCCTTCGAGGTGGTGCGGATGTTGGTGAGCTGCTTGCCCTTCAGCGGGTTCACCTCGAGATCATTGTCGCGGGTGTGCTCGCCGATGATCATGCCCTCGTAGACCTTGACACCCGGATCGATGAACATCGGGCCACGGTCTTCCAGGTTCCACAGGGCATAGGCAACCGACTCACCTGCCGCGTTCGAGATCAGCACGCCGTTGCGACGGCCCGGGATCGGGCCCTTGTAGGGCGCGTAATCGTGGAACAGGCGGTTCATCAGGCCGGTACCCCGGGTATCCGTCAGGAATTCGCCGTGATAGCCGATGAGGCCGCGCGACGGGCAGTGGAAGACCAGACGGGTCTTGCCGCCGCCGGACGGGCGCATTTCCTTCAGCTCGCCCTTGCGGGTCGAGACCTTCTCGACGACGACGCCGGTGAATTCGTCGTCGACGTCGATCACCACTTCCTCGATCGGTTCGAGGCGCTGGCCGCCCTCTTCCTTGAACAGCACGCGCGGCCGGCTGATCGACAGCTCGAA
This sequence comes from Zavarzinia sp., assembly GCA_028694545.1. Classification (GTDB taxonomy): domain Bacteria; phylum Pseudomonadota; class Alphaproteobacteria; order Zavarziniales; family Zavarziniaceae; genus Zavarzinia. Next base: position 1,475 of record JAQVKV010000333.1, read on the forward strand.
GCCTTCGCGGCGCATCTGCTCGATCAGGATGCCGAGCTGGAGTTCGCCACGACCCGCGACCTCGAAACTGTCGCCACCCGGCGCGTCGGCGATCTTCAGAGCCACATTGCCTTCCGCCTCGCGCATCAGGCGCTCGCGGATGACGCGGCTCTGCACCTTGCTGCCTTCGGTACCGGCCAGCGGCGAATCGTTGATCGAGAAGGTCATGGCCAGGGTCGGCGGATCGATCGGCTGGGCCTTCAGCGGCTCGGCCACCTCGAGCGCGCAGATCGTATCGGCGACGGTGGTGACGGTGAGCCCGGCGATGGCGACGATGTCGCCAGCCGAAGCTTCTTCCACCGGCACGCGCTCGATGCCCCGGAAGGCGAGAAGCTTGGACAGGCGGCCCTGTTCCAGCACCTCGCCGCCGGCACGCAGCGCCTTCACGGGCATATTCTGGCGAGCAATGCCCGACTGGATGCGCCCGGTCAGGATCCGACCGAGGAAGGGATCGCTTTCCAGCGTGGTCGCCAGCATGGCGAAGGGCTGGTCGGTCTTGTCGATCACCGACGGCTGGGGCACGTGGTCGAGGATCAGGTCGAACAGCGGCGCCAGCGTCTCGCGCGGGTCATTGATGTCGGTGACGGCCCAGCCCTGCTTGCCCGAGGCGTAAAGGATCGGGAAGTCGAGCTGTTCCTCGTTGGCGTCAAGCGCGGCGAAGAGGTCGAAGACCTCGTTCAGCACTTCATCCGGACGGGCGTCGGAGCGGTCGATCTTGTTGATCAGCACGATCGGGCGCAGGCCGAGACGCAGCGCCTTGCCAGTGACGAATTTCGTCTGCGGCAGCGGGCCTTCGGCGGAATCGACGAGGACGACGACGCCATCGACCATCGAGAGGATGCGCTCCACCTCGCCGCCGAAATCGGCGTGGCCCGGGGTGTCGACGATATTGATGCGGGTGTCCTTCCAGACGACCGAGGTCGGCTTCGCCAGGATGGTGATGCCGCGCTCCTTTTCGAGATCGTTGCTGTCCATCACGCGCTCCGCCACCTGCTGGTTGGCGCGGAAGGTGCCGGACTGCCTCAGGAGCTGGTCGACGAGAGTGGTCTTGCCATGGTCGACGTGGGCGATGATGGCGATATTACGGATCTGCATGAACGCACTTTCCGGGGCACTGGCAAAGGGCCCGGTGCCGTGTCGGACGCAGCCGGGAAGGCATTGCGGACCGGAAACGATGGGCCGTATTTCGGGTTTGGAGCCACTTTACGGGCAGGCGCGGAGTATAGCCAGAGTTTGTGGCAGCGCAATAACAACACCCATGCGGACCCTGCATGGCCCGCCCGCCATGCAGGACCGGGGCTCAGCCTTCGTCCGGCGTCCCGCCACCGAACGAAAGCGGCGGTGGTTCCTGCCGCTCGCCGCGCCGGGGCGGCGGCGCCTTCGGGGGCACGAAGAGAGGCTGGGGCGTGAAGGGCGGCGCGGGCCTCGGGGACTGCTCTGCCCTGAGAGGCGGTTCTGCCCTGAGAGGCGGTTCCGCCCTGAAAGGCGAGGCAGCCTCGGGCAGAGTCTCGGCCATCGTTTCGGGCTCGGACTCAGGTTCGGGCGCTGGCGCCAGCGGGCGGGCCGCCTTGCCGCGCCGGATGCTGGACGCATAGAGAGCGACGAGAAGGGCAAGGCCGGCCCCGATCCCCCAGGCGGCCGGAACGCTCCAGACTTCGGCGAAACGCTCGATCCGCGCGCCGGAGGGGTCGGCCTTGCTGTAACCGAGGATCAGCCCCTCGCCAGGGCGCAGGCTGCCGGGCGACTGGGACCGATCGACATATTCGACGACAACGCCATCGCCCGTGGTGAAGCGGATGGTGGCGGCACCGCCCTGGTCGACCGCGATGACGGTACCGCGCGCCCGGGGAAAGCTGTGCAGCGTGTCGACCACCGCCCCATATTCGGTCCAGGCCACCGCAACGAGGCCGAAGGCGACGGCGAACAGGCCGAAACGCAGCAGGAAGGGCAGGCGCGGCATCTCTTCAGGCCGGCGCCGGCGGCTGGTCATCAGCCCGAGGCCGAGCACGATGCCGATCAGCCCGCCGCCCACCGGCACCGCCGCTGGCGACCAGATGGCGATCAGGTCCCCGGTTTCGGCGAGATCGGGCCGGCCTGGCGGATGCATGACATGAACAGGGGTGCCGACCGCCGCGTTCGGCCGCGAAACGGGCGGCAGGGCCACGTCGTGGCTGCGCCCTTCAGCATCCAGGAAAGTGGCGACGGGCACAACGCCCTTGCCGTCGGGCGCGGGGTCGAAACGCGCGAGTTCGGCGATCACATCCTCGGCCATGGCGACACGGCGCCAGGTGGCGATGCCGTCCTCGACACCGAGCCAGGTGAAGATGCCGCCGGCGACGAGCAGCAGGAAACCAAGCAACCGGATCATGGAGGAAGCGTTACCCCATTTGACGCCCCCGCGCCACGCAAAGCGTCAGCGCCAGCGCTCGCGCATCCCGAAAAAGATGGCGATACCCATCCCGGTCCAGATCACGCCCATGAAGCCAAGGACCAGGGTCACGAAATGACGTGTGAAGAAGCCGCCGAAACCGGCGTCGGCGGGATTGGCCGGGTCATAATCCACCTCGACCTGTTCGCCGACGTCATAGGCGGCGGGCGACGCGCAGACGCCGCTCTCGATCTCGTAGCGCTTGCCGTTCACGGCCCGGAATTCGACCACCGGGCACCAGGTTCGCGAGCGGCCGCCGCTACCAGAATTGGAGACGGAAGGCTCCAG
>JAQVKV010000334.1 GCA_028694545.1 Zavarzinia sp.
TTTCCGACGTGATCGACATCGACGTGGCCCGCCCGCGCGACCCGAACGACCCGGCCCTTGCCCCCATCTGCCGTCACCTCGAAGCCCATCTCGAGGCGGAAGCGATCAAGGGCGAATTCAGCCCGGACGAACTGGCCAGCCTCGGGGTGGTGGCATGAGCCCGCGTATCGCCATCATCGGCGGCGGCTTTACCGGTACCGCGCTGGCCGTCCACCTCGCGCGGGACGGGGGCCAGCCCCTCGACATCCACCTGATCGAACCGGCGGCGCGGCCGGGCGGTGGCGTCGCCTATGGCCTCGCCGGGGTGGAGCACCGTATCAACGTGCCGGCCACCCGCATGACCGTCTTTGCCGAAACACCCGATGATTTCGCCCGCTGGATGGCGGCGACCGGGCGGGACAAGGCCGATGCGGAAGGCTGGAGCGCGCCGGACGACCATTACAGCCGCCGCCTCGATTTCGGCGCCTATATGGCCGCCCTGTTCGACGAGGCGGCCCGGCGCCGCCCCCATGGCACCACCCTCGCGCATCATCCCACCCGTGCCCTTTCCGTCCGGCCGACGCCGGGGGGCTGGAGCGTCGCGCTGGATGACGGCACCGCGATCACGGCCGACATCGTCGCCCTGACCGCGAGCCATGCCGCCCCCGCCTTCCGCTGGCCCCTGCTGGACGGCGCGGAGCAACACGGAGGCGTGATCCGCGACCCCTGGGCCCCGAGCCTCGCCACGATCCCGCCGGACGGCACGGTCTTCATAGCGGGCACCGGGCTCACCATGGCCGATACGGTGGTAAGCCTGCGCCGGGGCGGCCATCGCGGGCGGATCATCGCCGTCTCGCGAAGGGCCCTGTTGCCGCGCGCCCATGGCGTCTTCGGCGCCGACGTCACCTTCCCCGAGCCCTTCCCGACCGACGCGATCGGCACGCTGCGCGCGCTCCGCCGTCTGATCGCCGATTGCGAGCACGCCGGGCTTGGCTGGCATCCGGGCGTCGATGCCTTTCGCAACGCGCTGCGCCGCCTGTGGCCCGGGCTTCCGTTCGAGGAGCAGCGCCGCGCGCTCCGCCACCTGCGCGCCTGGTGGGATGTCCACCGTTACCGCATCGCTCCGCAAGTCGACGCCCTGCTGCGCACCGGCCGCAAGGACGGCTGGCTGCGGGTGACCTCCGGCCGGATCGAGGACATCCGTGTCGCGAACAACGGCCTCGCCGTGCGCTGGACGCCCCGGGGCGGGACGACGGAAGACCTGCCCGTCGCCGCCTTCGTCAATTGCACCGGGCCGGACGCGGATCTTTCCCGCAGCCGCAATCCCCTGTTCCGCGACCTCATCGGGCAAGGCACCGCGCGGCCGGACCGCCACCGCCTCGGTCTCGACATCGATCGCGACGGACGTGTCATCAACGCGGATGGCCGTGCCCATGAAACCCTGCTCGTCGCGGGCCCGCTCGGCCGGGGGCATCTCGGCGAAGTGATGGGCGTACCCGAAGCTTCGGCCCACGCGCGGGAAATCGCCGCGCGCATCGCCGCCCTTTCCCTCACCCCTATCGCCGTCAATTTCTGAGAAGCCGATGAAACAGCATATCACCGTCGCCGATGCCGCTCCGCCGCCGAAGACCGCGCGCTATTCCCACGCCGTGAAGGCCGGTGGCTTTCTCCATGTTACCGGGCAGTTGCCGATCGATCCGGACAAGCCGGACGCGCCCCTGCCCCCCTCGATAGAGGCGCAGACAGAACTTTCCATGCTGAACATCACGCGCATCGTGGAAGGTTCCGGCTACAGCCTGAAGGACACGGTGTTCGTGCGCATTTTCCTCGCCGATTTCGACCGCGACTATGTCGGTATGAACTCGGTCTTCCATCGCTACTACGACGACGAGGCGACCATGCCGGGCCGCACCACGGTCGGCGTCGCCAGGCTCGGCCGGGGCGCCCTGGTCGAGATCGACATGGTGCTCTGGCGCGAGGACTGAGGGAGCGGGCCCGTCCCGGCAGGCAGACGGGGCGGGCCAACGCCCCTTCAGCCGTGGGCGATCATCACATGGCGGACGACGGTGTAATCCTCCAGGGCATATTGCGACATGTCCTTGCCGTAGCCGGACTGCTTCAGGCCGCCGTGGGGCATCTCGTTGCACAACATGAAATGGGTGTTCACCCAGGTGCAGCCGTAGCGTAGCGCGCCGGCGGCCTTCATCGCCTTGCCGATGTCACGGGTCCAGACCGAGGAGGCGAGGCCATAGTCCGAATCATTGGCCCAGGCGACGACGTCGTCGTCCGACCCGAACGGCGTGACCGAGACGACCGGGCCAAAGACCTCGCGCCGGACGATCTCGTCCGACTGAAGGGCACCGGCGACCACGGTCGGCTGGTAGAAGAAGCCGGCGCGGTCGGGCACGGCACCGCCGGTGGTGATCTCGATATGGCCCGCCTCGGCCGCGCGCTGAACGAAGCTCGCCACGCGGTCACGCTGGCGCTGGGAGATCAGGGGACCGATCTCGTTCTCGGTATCGTCCTCGGCGCCAAAGCGGATGGTCGAAACGGCGGACGACAGTTCGGCCACCAGTTTGTCGTAGATCGACCTCTCGGCATAGACGCGGAAAGCGGCGGTGCAATCCTGGCCCGCGTTGTAGTAGCCGAAGGTGCGCACACCGGCGACCACCGCCTCGATATCGGCGTCGCCATAGACGATGACCGGGGCCTTGCCGCCGAGTTCCAGATGGGTCCGCTTCACCGTCCTGGCGGCGGCATGCATCACCTTCTTGCCGGTCGCGATGTCGCCGGTGATCGACACCATGTGGATGCCGGGATGGTTGATCAGGGCGTTACCCACGGTCTCGCCCCGGCCGAGCACGACGTTGACCACGCCCTCGGGCAGCACCTCGGCCAGCAGGCGGGCCATCTTGAGGGCGGTGAGCGGCGTCTGCTCCGAGGGCTTGAAGACGATCGTGTTGCCGCCCGCGATCGCCGGCGCCAGCTTCCACGCCATCATCATCAGGGGATAGTTCCAGGGCGCGATGGAGCCGACCACGCCCACCGGATCACGCCGGATCATCGAGGTCATGGCCGGCAGATATTCACCCGCGATCGTGCCCTGCAGATTGCGGATGGCGCCGGCGAAGAAACGGAAGCAATCGATGATGGCGGGCAGTTCGTCGTTGCGGACGGCATTGATCGGCTTGCCGCAGTTGAGGGATTCGAGCGCGGCGAAGGCATCCGCGTCGGCTTCGATCCGGTCGGCGATGGTCAGCAGATAGCCGGCGCGCTCGCCCGGCGTCGTCCGCGACCAGCCGTCGAAAGCCCGGGTCGCCGCCTCGACCGCCGCATTGATCTGCGCCTGCGACGCTTCCGCGAGGTCGAGGATGAGTTCGGCGTTGCGCGGGTTCAGAATCCGCTCTTCCTGGTCCTCGCCCGTCACCATCGCGGCGCCGATGAGCATCTGGGTATCCATGACAGGAGACTCCTTCCCTTCGTCATTTCCCGGCGCCGGCGGTCTCGTCGCCGCCGCGCGTCATGTAATAGGCCGCCAGGATCGGCAGGAAGGTGACCAGCACCACCGCCATGGCAACCACATTGGTTACCGGCCGCTCGTGAGGGCGGATCAGCTCTTCAAGCATCCAGACCGGCAAGGTCTGCTGCTGCCCCGCCGTGAAGGTGGTCACGATCACCTCGTCGAAGGAGAGCGCGAAGGCAAGCATGCCGCCCGCGAGCAGCGCGGTCGCGATATTGGGCAGGACGACGTGGCGGAAGGTCGTGAAACCGTCGGCGCCAAGGTCGTAGGACGCCTCGATCAGGGAGGCCGACAGCCGCCGGAACCGCGCCACCGCGTTGTTGTAGACGACGACGATGCAGAAGGTCGCGTGGCCGAGCACGATGGTCCAGAACGAGAAGGGGATCTCGAACAGGCCGAAGGCGGAGCGAAGCGCGATGCCGGTGACGATGCCGGGCAGCGCAATCGGCAGGATCACAAGGAGCGTGATGCTGTCCCGCCCGAAGAAGCGCGCCCGCGCCAGCGCCGCGGCGCACAGGGTCCCGAGGATGAGGGCAAGCACGGTCGCGATCGCCGCCACCTGGAGCGAGAGACCAAGCGCATTCCAGACATCGGGCCGTTCCCAGGCCGACGCCAGCCAGCGCGTGGTCAGACCCGGCGGCGGCCATTGGAAGCTCTTCTCTTCCGTCGTGAAGGCATAGACGAAGATCAGCAGGATCGGCAGGTGCAGGAACAGGAGCCCGGCGCCG
>JAQVKV010000335.1 GCA_028694545.1 Zavarzinia sp.
ATGCTGCCCGCCCCCGCGATCTCCGCCACGTTGACCGCCGGCGCCCCGCCAAGGAAGAAGAAGGCGTCGATCTCACCCGCGGCCAGCGCCTCGGCCGCCTGGGACGGACCGAGATCATGCTGCACCAGCCGCTTCGGGCTGACGCCATAGGCGGCGAGGATCATCAGCGCGTCGCCCCGCGTTCCCGAGCCGGGGCGGTCCAGCGACACGCGTTTGCCCTTCAGGTCGCGGATGGCGGCGATGCCGGAATCGGCTTGCACCACCACATGCATGCTCTCGGCATAAAGACTGGCGAGGACGCGAAGATCGGCGAGCGGCTGCTCCGCGAAATCGCCCTTGCCGCCCTGGGCCCAGGCGATGACATCGGCCTGTGCCAGCGCGGTTTCGACCGCGTAACTGGCAACGGCGCGGACATTGGCGACCGAGCCTTCGCTGGTCTCCGCCGTCGCAACGAGGTCGGGCACGCCGCAAGCCACCCCCGGATCACAGGGCGGCAGGCCGGGCGGATGGCTGAGCAGGCGCGCGATGGTCTCGCCCACCGGATAATAGGTGCCGGCGGCACTGCCCGTCGCGATGCGCAGGTAGCGCGCTTCCTGCGCCCGGGCCACCCGACCGCCCATGCCGAGCATGACACCGGAAGCCGCGAGGCCGAACAGAAGCCGGCGACGAAGGCGGCAGATCGCTTCGGGTGCGGGGGAGGTGCGCGGCGCGCGGGCGGTTATGGCCATGGCGGTTCGGTCCGAGACAGGCCAGAATTGGAAGAATTCGATGGTCCGATCATCCGCCCGTGCCCCGGCCGGCGCAAGCATCCTCGGCCCTTACGTGCTAGGCTGTCGGTTGTTTGTCGTTACTGTTGCCCAATCGCCACCATGTCACTTCCCCGCATCACTTCGCTTGCCCTCGCCGGCCTGATCGCCACTTTCCTCTTCGTCCGCTTCTGGGACAGGCAGCCGGACCCGGCGCCGGTTACCACCGGGCTCGAACTGATCACCGAGGGCGAGGTAGCGCCGACAGGGCCGGAGATCCGAGTCGACAGCGCGCCGCGCGATCTCGTCTACCCGGTCTGGCTGTGGGCGCCGGCGAGCGGGGACACCACGGTCGGCGCCATCGAGACCGTGGCGCCGGGCAGCTACGTGCTCGACCTGTCGGGCTGGGCGGGCGACGTCACCGTGGGCCTGCGCATGAGCCATGTCCTGATCGTCGCCTGCAGCCGGGTGATCGCCACCGTCCCCGTCGCCACCCCGCGCGCGGACATCCGGGAGCGCCACCCCAACCTGCCCGACGCGGGCTGGAGCGCGCGGGTGGCGCTGGCCGACCTTGGCCCGTGCCGGCCGGCCGATGTCACCGCCTATGGCGTCGCCCGCTTCGGCGACGTGCTCTTCCCCCTGGAGGGATCGGCAGGGGCGCCGCAAGGCGCTGGCCGGGCGCCGGCCCGGGGCATCAGCTTCATGCGCGCGAACGCGCTGTCGCGCAGGCCGGGCGAAAGCTCGGCGCCGATGAAAATCGTCAAGGTCGGGGACCGAGGCGTCGAATTGCGCCGCTGCGGGCGCGAAGGGTGCGCGGTCATCGGCCGACTGCCGGCCGGGCGCCAGCGCCTGATCATCCTCGACCGGCAGGAAGGCTGGGCGCTGGTCTCGGACGCGGGCGGCGCCGCCGGCTGGACCCCGACCGCCGCCCTGCCGGGGATTTAGGGCGCGAGCACGATCGTATCGGCGATCTCGATGCCGAAGCCCGAGACACCGACATAGGACAAGCCGCTGTTGGACGAGGCGGCGGAGACCATGTGGCGAATCGAGACGACGCCCAGGTCACGCAGGATCTGCGCCCCCAGCCCCACCTCGCGCCCTTGCCGCGTGCGCTTCGGCTCGGACGAATCGTCGTCGCCCGCCCGCGTCGCCGGCACGCCCGCGGTGCCGTCGCGGAGATAGAGCAGGACGCCCCGCTCCGCCTCGGCCATGCGGGCCAGCGCCTTGTGGATCAGGGTGGCGCCGCCGAAGACGTCGGCGATGACATTGGCCCGGTGCAGGCGGGTCGGCACCAAGGTGCCGTCGCCGAGATCGCCGAGCACGAAGGCGAAATGCTGCACCGGATCGAAGGGCGTCACATAAGCGTGCCCGGTCAACATGCCGACCTCGGTCTCGACCGCGAAGGTGGAGATCCGCTCGACCAGGGTCTCGCGCTGCTGGCGGTGGGCGATGAGATCGGCGACCGAAATCCGCTTCAGGCCGTGGCGCTCGGCGAACTGGACGATCTGGGCGCCCTTCATCACCGTGCCGTCGTCATTCGCCAGCTCGCAGATGACGCCGACCGGCGGCAGGCCCGCCAGGCGGCACAGGTCGACCGCCGCCTCCGTATGGCCGGAACGCATGAGCACGCCGCCGTCCCGCGCGATCAGCGGGAAGACATGGCCGGGGCGGACGAAATCGCCGGGCCCCATGTTGTTGTTGGCGAGCGCCCGCACCGTGTTCGAGCGCTGCTCCGCCGAAATGCCGGTGGTCAGACCGTGGCGCACATCGACGGTCACGGTGAAATTGGTGCCGAGCGGGGCGTCGTTGCCGTTCACCATGGGATCGAGACGCAGGCGCCGCGCCTCTTCGGCGCTCAAGGGCGCGCAGACGATGCCGCAGGTATTACGGATGATGAAGGCCATCTTCTCGGGCGTGCAGAGCGAGGCGGCGCAGATCAGGTCGCCCTCGTTCTCGCGGTCGTCGTCGTCGGTGACGATGATGATTTCCCCGCGCCCCAGGGCGGCGATGGCATCGGTCACGGTCTTGGTCAAATCATCCTCCCGCGCGGGGGCGAGGCCCATGAAGTCGTTCGGCGTCACGGCGCCGGCCGTGACCCGCAACAGCTCGGCCGCCGTCTCGCGCGACAGCCAGGGGGCTTCGTTGTTGCACAATTGGGTGACGGCGGCCGGTGACACGCCAAGGCGCCGCGCCAGTTCCATGCGGGTGAGCCCTTCGCGGGCCAGCCATTCCGTCAGTTTCATGCCGGTACGATAGCGCCGGGGAATTTTAAATCAAACTTAAATTCCACAAGGATTTCATTTCTAAATAAACCACCGCCTCGGCACCAGACGCCGGCGGAACGGCCAGACAATGGCAAGACCGACCAAGAAGCCACCGACATGGGCGACCCAGGCGACATGTTCCGCCCCGGCCTGGCCGGACAGGCCGTCGAACAACTGCATGACGAACCAGAGGCCGATGACGATGAAGGCGGGCAGCGAGATCGGGAAGAACTGCAGCAGCACGGTTACCGGCTGACGCGGATAAAGCACCAGATAGGCGCCGAGCACGCCCGAGACCGCGCCCGAGGCACCGATCATCGGCGCCTTCGACAGGGGATCGGCGAACCCCTCCCCCAGCGCCGCCACCGCCGCGCAGAACAGGTAGAAGGCGAGATAGGGCACATGGCCGAGCGCATCCTCGACATTGTTGCCGAAGATCCAGAGGAACAGCATGTTGCCCGCGATGTGCCAGAAATCATTGTGCAGGAAGGCATGGGTGACCAGGGTCGCCAGGGGTGGCGCGGCGCCGATCTCGAAGCGGAGCGGCACCCCCTCGAACAGGAAATAGGGCACGAAGCCATAGCGATAGACGTCGAGATCGCCCCGGTCGCCGCCGATCTGCCACAGCCAGACGGCGATGCAGGCGACGATCATGGCGGTATTGACGACCGGAAGACGGCGGGTGGGCAATCCATCATGCAGAGGCAGAACCACGGGCGGACTTTCTGTACAGCACGGCCTTCGACAGGAAGGCCGGCGCCCACGCCTCGCGCCTGACCCCCGAGGCGCCGAACAGGGCATCGAGGTCGAGCGTGGCATAGGTCGGGAAGTAGGGCTCGTGGAAAGCCCGGGGGAAGAAATCGAGCAACCCGTCGAAATCGGGCGTATCGCCGGTCTGCAAGGCATCGACCAGCACGACGCCGCCGCCCGGCTTCAGTACGCGCGCCATCTCCGCCGTCACCTGTTCGCGCACCCGGGGCGGCAACTCATGGAACAGGTAGACGCAGGTCACCGCATCCAGGCTCTCGTCCGCGAAGGGCAGGGCCTCCGCCTTGGCCTGCACGAAATCGAGCCGACCGCGCCCCGCCAGCCGGCGTCGCGCCCGGCGCAAGTAAGCGGGCGAAAGATCCAGCCCCGTGACGTGGAGGCGCGGCCAGGTCGCCTTCATGTCGGCGATCAGCCCGCCGGTGCCGCAGGCGATGTCGGCGACATGGAGA
>JAQVKV010000336.1 GCA_028694545.1 Zavarzinia sp.
ACTTCCAGCAACCATCATGGACCACGCGCTCCAGGCGGATGTCGACCGCGTCCAGGCCAAGGAAGGTGGCGAAGCGCCAGGCAAGGGTGAAGACGTCGTCGGCCAGCCGCTGGCGTTCCCGCACCGCCGGAAGGGGCGAGGCGGCGATCATCGCATCGATCGCGGCGGGCAGATCGCCGGTCTTGACGAGGAGGCGCGTGTCCGGCAGTTGCGCCGGATCGAGGGCGGCGAGCCAGCGGGCAAGGCCATGGGGCAGGTCGCGCCGCCAGATCGCCAGAGCGGTATCCGGATCGTTCAGGCGCGACAGGATCTCGACGTCCCTGCCGGTGGCGACGGGGGCGGGGACGGGGACGAAGGCCGTTCTGGCCGTGGCGGTGCTGTTCATGGAAATCCCGGCGGCTGATGATCGGAGGAACTTCACGAAAACGTTACGTTATAACGTAACGTTTAACAAGTCCGACGGCAGACGGTACTGGCGATGGCGCCAGGGGGGCATGCTATGCTCGAAAAAAATGGAGGAGACGATGCAGCCTGAAACCGTGAGCCGCTGGCTTGCCCTGTTCGAGAGCGGTGACATGACCGGTCTCGACACTCTTCTGGCCGAGGATGCGGTGTTCATGTCGCCCGTGGTGCACACGCCCCAGGCGGGCAAGGCGATCACGACGAAATATCTGGCGACGGCTCACAAGGTGCTTGGCAACGCCAGCTTCACCTATACGGGCATGTGGTGGAATGAGACCTCGGCCGTGCTGGAATTCGAGGTCATGGTGGACGGCATCGCCGTGAACGGCGTCGATATGTTCGCCTGGAACGGCTCGGGCCGGATCACCAGCTTCAAGGTGATGATCCGGCCCCTGAAGGCGATCAACCTGATCCATGGTCTGATGCGGGACGCCCTGATGGCGGCCTGAACCACACCGGAAAGGAGGCGCCGTGCCGTCGGTCAGAGCGGTGGCCGGCCGCCGCGATGCCGGCGCCATCGTGCGCGGTCTGGCGCAGGTTGAGGGTCAGTTCGGAAATTCCGTCGCGCAGGGCTTCGATGTCGGCACGCGGGGGTTTCCACGTTGTCCGAACCCTCGGGGTGCTGCGTCCTTGCATTGACGTGACCATTGGTCGGGGCGCGAGTCGCCTCTTCGTGCTCCTTCTGAAGCATTGGCCGGGCGCGAAAGGTCCCGTCGCGCGGACGCGGGCATCCGTCGTTCGGGGAAAGGGCCGTTCGTTTCATGTCGGCGCGGACAACGACGCGCCATCGGGCACGACGTAAAAGGTCCACTCGTCCACCGGCGCGGGAGCCGGGGCGGGCCCCCCGCGCTCGCTTGCGCGGAGGGCATGGCAAAACAATGCCAGGGGGCCGGGGTTGTTCCCCGGCGCGGCGGGAAAGGGCGGGGCGCGCCCCGCTCAGGAACGGCCGATGTCGCCGACCTCGAAGGGCGTCGTCTGATACATCTCGTTGATCCAGTTGCCGAACAGCAGATGCGCGTGGCTGCGCCAGATGTTCACCGGCGGCAGGTCCGGATCGTCGCCCGGGAAATAGTGTCGGGGCAGGCGGGAGCCTTCCGGCGTTTCCAGGTCGCGGCGATATTCATCCGCCAGGGTCGTGGTGTCATATTCGAGGTGGTTGAACATCTGCAGCGCGCGGCGTTCCCCGTCGCGCAACAGGCACAGGCCGGCGTCCGGGCTGTCAAGCAGGACCTCGAGCCCGTGCCCCTCGGGGACGTCGGCGCGCCGGACCTCGGTCCAGCGCGAGACGGGCACGGCGATGTCGTCGGAGAAGCCGCGCATGAAGGGCGAGGTCGGCGCCAGATTGCGGTGACGGTAGAGGCCGAAGCGCTTTTCCGGCAATTCGTATTTCGGCATGCCGTGGAAGTGATAAACCGCCGCCTGCGCCGCCCAGCAGATGTTGAAGCCGCGATGGACATGGGTCTGCGTCCAGTCGAAGACCTGGCGCAACTCGTCCCAGTAGGTGACCTCCTCGAAGGGCATGCGTTCGACAGGCGCGCCGGTGATGATGAAACCATCGAAGCGTTCGGTACGCACGTCCTCCCACGGGCGGTAGAAAGTCGCCATGTGGTCGGCCGAGGTGTTGCGCGGGACATGGTTGCTGATGCGCACCAAAGTCAACTCGACCTGCAGCGGCGTCGCGCCGATGAGGCGGGCGAGCTGGGTTTCCGTGTTGATCTTGTTGGGCATGAGGTTGAGAAGGCCGATCCGCAGGGGCCGGATGTCCTGCCGGACAGCATCCGCCTCGGACATGACCATGACACCCTCTTGCTCGAGCACACGGCTGGCGGGCAGGTCGTCGGGGATCTTGATCGGCATTCGCGCGTCTCTTTCCAAACTTCAGGGGAGACGCTGGGCCTTGGTCCGTTTGGTTGCCGGCGCGGCCACATCCTTCCCGAAGGAAGCGCCACCTTGCCCGGACGGCAGGTTGGCGTTGGGCGTCACCCCAACTCTTGATGTGCGGTCATATCTATGGGCTTCGGGGCGTCTTGACAAGGGGGAAGCATGGCCGGACGCGCCTTCTGTCCGCTCGATATATTACAGTGAGGGATCGATATTTTTCCGGCAAAGCGCCTGCCTGTCATAAATCCGTGTGATCAGAAAAACTATAAGGATCCGGCCGGTGTCATCGGCGCGCCCCCACGATGGGCCCGCCTCATGCCAAGCAAAAAGGATTCACCAAATGGCCAGATTCATCCTGTTCGCCACGACGGCGGCCGTCGCCCTGACCGCGGGTGGTGCCGCCTTCGCGGCTGACCCGCTGAAGTTCGCTCCGCTGTCCGCCCCCGTGACCGACAAGGAAAAGCGCGAGGTCCGTTCCTCTTCGGAAGTGACCGTCGACGGCAAGACAGCGCCGATCGGCTTCACCGCGCTGGTCCGTTCCGGCGACAAGATCGGCGAGGGCACCTTCGGCCTCGTGCTTGATCACGCCGGCAAGCCGGTGGTCGGCGCCGACGGTGCGCCCATGATCTCGAACGACATCGACTTCTCATCGCTGCTGCAGCGTGACGGCAAGCTGTTCGTCGTCTCCCACTTCGAGACCCGGCCGGCCATGGCCTATGTCACCGAGTTGGTGGCGGACGGCACGGGGGGCGAGTTGAAGGCGATCTCGACCGCTCCGGTCGACTTCTCCGCCGATGGCGGGCTCTGGGTTCCCTGCGCCGGCTCCGTCACGCCCTGGGGCACGCACCTCGGTTCCGAGGAATATGAACCCGACGCCGAAGTGATCGAGACCACGGCCGACATCACCGCGCTCGACGATTATCCGAAGCCGATGGCGCTCTATTTCGGCTATGACGCCATGAGCGCCACCGAAAAGCCCTCGATGGACGGCTTCCGAGCCGTCTTCAATCCGTACCGCTATGGTTACATCACCGAAATCTCGGTGGATGGCGAAGGCAAGGGCACGGGCGCGAAGCATTACGTCATGGGCCGCTTCTCCCACGAACTCGGCTACGTCATGCCGGACCAGAAGACGGTCTATATGTCGGACGACGGCTCCAACGTCGGCCTGTTCCGCTTCGTCGCGGACGCGGCGGGCAAGCTCGACGCGGGCACGCTCTATGCCGCCAAATGGGTGCAGACCAGCGCCGAGAACGGCGGCGCCGCGAACATCGAGTGGATCGACCTCGGCCACGGCTCGTCGGCCGACGTCAAGGCTCTGATCGACAAGGGTATCAAGTTCTCGGACATCTTCGAGACCGCGAAGATGGCCGACGACGGCACCTGCGCCGATGGCTTCACCGGTTCGACCGCCAATGACGTCAAGGAATGCCTGAAGCTGAAGAAGGGCATGGAATTCGCGGCCTCTCGCCTCGAAACACGCCGTTACGCGGCGATCAGGGGGGCGACCACCGAAATCCGCAAGGAAGAGGGCATCACCTACGATCCGGATCACCACCGTCTCTATGTCGCGATCTCCGAGATCTCCTACGGCATGGAAGACGCGGCGAAGAAGGGCAAGCCCAGTGGCGCCTACGACATCCCGTCCGCGAACCACATCAAGGTCGAATACAATCCTTGCGGCGGTGTCTACGCGCTCGATCTCGACGACAAGTTCGTCGCGACCAACATGAAGGCGCTGGTCACGGGCAAGCCGCACAAATATGGCGACGACAGCCCTTTCGCCGGCAACACCTGTGACATGGATGGCCTCGCCAATCCTGACAACATCTCCTATGTCCCCGGTCGCAACACCCTCCTCATCGGCGAGGACACCGGC
>JAQVKV010000337.1 GCA_028694545.1 Zavarzinia sp.
GGCGATCGAGGAGCGGCTGCCGTTCGGTCCCTGGCTGTTCCCCGAGGATCAGCTTTCGGATCTGCCCGAGCGCATGCTCGCCGCCGAGGTGACGCGGGAAAAGATCTTCCTCCGCCTGCATCAGGAACTGCCCTATTCCATCCATGTCGAGACGGAATCGTGGAAGGACCAGAAGGACGGGTCCGTCCGCATCGAGCAGGTGATCTATGTCGAGCGCGACGGCCAGAAAGCCATCGTGCTGGGCAAGGGCGGCGCCACGGCCAAGCTGATCGGCAGCATGGCGCGGGAGGAAATGGAGCAGATCTTCGATCGCCGGGTGCACCTGTTCCTCTTCGTCAAGGTGCGCGCCAACTGGGCCGAGGATCGCGAACGGTATCGCGCCATGGGCCTCGACTGGCAGGAATGAGCCGGGGCGGTTTCAGCTTCGTTAAGGAGTTCGGCGCCATCATCCGGGCGCAACTGCCGGATGGAGAAAGATGACGCCGCGTCGTTCGAACATGCGCCATGCGGTTCGTTGGGCGAAGAGTGCCTCCGCGCCGCTGGGCTTCCTGACCTTCATCTGTGCCATTGTCCTGTTGTGCGCGCTGGCACTCGGGGTCGAGGCTGTGTGGCGTCCATTGCCCGAGGGGCCGGCGACAGCGCCCTGGACGGCCGTCGGGCTGGGCCTCCTCGGGCTTGCGCTCATCCCGGGGCGGTTGGCCGACGTTTTCGCCGCGGCGGCGGTTTTCGTCGCCCTGGCCCGGCTGGTGGAATTGTCCTCGGGCGGGGGGCTCCTGCCCGTGCCTGTACCGTGGTCCGACACGCTTGCACGCGAGATCGCCGACGGAACCCCGGTGCGCATGGGCTGGAACACGGCGGTCATGATCGGACTCTGCGGCCTCGGCAGTCTCTTCATGCGGATGAAATTGGTTTCTGCCGGCTTCACCGCCATCGCGGTTGCCTCGGGCGCCGTTCTCGTTGCCCTGCTCGGCTATACCTACGGGCAGGTACATTTCCATGGCGAAATGGCCCTGCCCACGTTGCTCGTCGGTGGAATTGCCTGCGCCGGTACGATGTTCCGCCATGCCGACCGGGGCTGGTTGCGGGTGTTGCTTGGGGTTTCCAACACGGCGCGGGCGGCGCGACAGCAGATCGGCCTGATCGTGGGCGGCATTTTCGCCGTCGGCTTCCTGCTTACCCTGGCCGGCATGGGGGGCAGTGCGGAGACCATGTTCGCCGTGCAGGCCATGGTGATTTCCGTCCTTGTCATCGCGGCCACGTCGGTGGGCTTCCGACGTGTCGAACTGGCCGAGCGACGGTTGCGCTGGACGCTCGAGGTTCAGGCCATGCGCGATGCCCTGACCGGCATCCTCAACAGGCGCGGCCTGTTCGCACGCATGGACGAGATGTGCGGCGCGGCAAGGGGCAGCGGCAGATGCTTCAGCGTGTTTGCCATGGACATCGATCATTTCAAGTCGATCAACGACCGCTTCGGTCATGCGGCAGGTGACGTGGTCCTGGCCGTGGTCGCCGAGCGCCTTGCAGCGGCACTCGAGCCAAACGACCTGATCGGCCGCACCGGGGGCGAGGAATTCACCGTCGTCGCGCGCGAGGTGACCGGCCGGGCCGCCGGTGATTATGCCGAACGCCTGCGCCGGGTGATCGAGGTCGAGGATTTCTCGGGCCGGGTGCCCGGTCTCGGGCCGGTGACCCTGTCGATCGGCATCGCCTCGACCGGGCGCTGCAATGACGGGCTTCTCGATCTCCTGTCGAGGGCTGATCAGGCGCTTTATCGTGCCAAGGAGCGGCGCCGGAACGCCGTCTCCTTCTGAGTCGCGCGGTCCGCGATCGAAGGTCCCTTGATTATTTGTTAACGATGACGTCTGTTCGGCCTATCCCTACGCGGCAGTTTCAGGGCAAGGGCGAACGGTAACGTGGGCGGCAGTTTTCCCTTTTTGACCATCGGCATTTATCTCGCCTGCGGCGTGCTCGCGCTCGTGATCGGGTTCGGTGCGATCAAGCGGCCGGATTTCAATATCGTGCCGCGCCGCCGCCGCTTCCGGAAGGTCGTGGTGCCCGGCATGGTGGTGTCCGAGGTTGTCGATTTTCTGCGCCGGCCGGTGCGGGGCTATCAGCTCTATCAGGTCGATGTGGATCGCGGGCTGGTGGTCTGGGCCGAGGGGCCGTCCTATTTTTCACTCGGCGCCTTTTATCCGCTTTATGTCGATCCGACCCATCAGGGCGTAATGGTTACCTGCGCCATCGAGCCGCGCGTGCCGCTGCTCGATCCCTTCACGGTGCCTCGCCTGCGCCGGCTGCAGCGCACGGTGATCGCCATGGTGGGGGGCACGGCCGCCTAAAGCTTGCGCAGCGCCACGGATTCGACCTGATGGTCCTTGCCCTTGCGCAGGATGAGATCGGAGCGGAAGCGGGCAGGGCGGATGTTCTCGACCAGATTGCGTTCGTTGATCCGCGTCCAGATGGATAGGGCGGTTTCCCGCGCCTCGCTGTCGGACAGGGTCGCATAGCGGCTGAAATAGGAATTCGGGTCGCGGAACGCGGTCTGGCGGAAGTTCAGGAAGCGCGAGATGTACCAGTCGCGAATGATCTCGGTCTCGGCGTCGACATAGATCGAGAAATCGAAGAAGTCCGAGGTGAAGATCACGTCGTCGAGGCCGGGCGTCGTGTTGACCTGCAGCACGTTCAGCCCCTCGACGATCAGGATGTCGGGCTGGTCGATGATCTGATATTCGCCCGGCACGATGTCATAGACGATATGGCTGTAGAACGGCGCCTTCACGTTGTGCTTGCCCGCCTTCACGTCGGCGAGGAAGTTCAGCAGCGTGCGGACGTCGTAGCTTTCCGGAAACCCCTTGCGCTCCATCAGGCCGCGCTTCTGCAACACGGCGTTCGGATGCAGGAAACCGTCGGTCGAAATCAGCTCGACATTGGGGTGCCCGGGCCAGCGCGCGAGCAGGGAGCGCAGGATGCGCGCCGACGTGCTCTTGCCCACGGAAACCGAGCCGGCAAGGCCGATGATATAGGGCACTTTCGCCGGCACGGTGCCGAGAAAGCGGAAGGTGGAGCGGTAAAGCTCCATCCGGTTGGAAACATGGAGGTTCAGCAACCGAGAGAGGGGCAGATAGATGTCAGCCACTTCCTCGAGCGAGATCATCTCGTCCGCGCCGCGCATCTGCAGCAGATCATCGTGGGAAAGCGTCAGGGGCGTATCGGCACGGTGGGCACGCCATTCTTCCCGGCCGAAGAGCGTGAACCGCTGCTCGACCGAGGGTTTCAACATTGCCTCGGGCATTTACGCCAACCCCTGCAAACCCTGGGTTTCCCTGAAGACCGGACACCGGGCGCGTGGAAGGCAGCATCCCGTGTCCTAGCTTTCGCAAGGTGATACCACGGTGGTATCCATGGAAAAAGGCCCGGGTGAAACATAATTGTCGTAGGGGCCGCGCTGGAAACGCGCGATTCGCGCCGCGTGGCGGAGGGGTTGTGGATGGATTGGCGTGATCGGGGTTTCGTGCTGTCGGCGCGCGCCCTCGGCGAGCGGGACGCGGTGCTCTCGCTTTTCACGCGTGAACACGGGCGCCATCCGGGGCTGGTGCGCGGTGGGGCCGGGCGGCGCCTGTCGCCCCTGCTGCAGGCCGGCAATGAACTGCATGCCACCTGGAGGGCGCGCCTGTCCGATCATCTGGGCGCCTTCATCCTCGAACCGGGCGTTGCCCATGGCGGCGCGCTGCTCGATTCGCCGCGAAGGCTGGCCGGCCTGTCGGCGGCCTGCGCGACGCTCGAGGTGTGCCTGCCGGAGCGCGAATCCCATGCCCGCCTGTTCGACGGTTTCGAAGTCTTCCTCGACGTCCTGGAGCAGGACGGGCCGTGGGCGGCGCTGCTCGTCCGGTTCGAGCTGGAACTGCTGGCCGACCTCGGCTTCGGTCTCGACCTTTCTGCCTGCGCGGTGACGGGCGCGCGGGAGGGGTTGACCCATGTCTCTCCCCGGACCGGCCGTGCGGTCTGCGCCGCCGAGGCGGCGCCCTATGCCGATCGCCTGTTGCCTCTGCCGGCGTTCCTGACCGGGCAGGGGGAAGCGGACGGGCCGGCGCTTACGGCAGGCTTCGACCTGACCGGTCATTTCCTCGAACGTCACGTGTTGGCGCCGCACGGGCGCGGCCTGCCGGCGGCGCGGGTACGTCTGCTCTCCCTCTTGGGCGGGAGGTAGG
>JAQVKV010000338.1 GCA_028694545.1 Zavarzinia sp.
GCTGGTTAGATGAAGTTTTTTCAATTGCCTTTATATTACCTTCCATTTTATTTACGTAGTTTAAAAATAAAGTCCCAAGCAGAAGTCGATCCTTTCTGGGTATTCTATTCCATACATAACCCTTGAAGGCACTGTTCGTGCTCGGCCTGCCGCTCGTGCTCGGCCAGCTGGCGTGGGTCGCCATGCTCACGACCGATACGGTGATTCTCGGCCGGCTGGGGCCCGAGGCGCTGGCGGTCGGCGGGCTCGGCCATTCCGTGGTCGTCGTGCCCATGCTGTTCCTGATCGGGCTGGCCCAGGGCGGCATGCCGCTGATGGCTCATGCGGTCGGCGCCCGGGCGCATCATGTGCGCGACGTGCGCCGCACCGTGCGCCAGTCCTTCTGGGCGACGGGCATCGTCTGTCTGCCGGTACTCGCGGCGCTCTGGCATGTCGGGGTCCTGCTGCGCTGGGTCGGGCAGGAGCCGGCGCTGGCGGCGGCGACGCAGGATTACGTGCGCGCGGTCTCTCCCATTCTGCTGACCAGCACCTGGTACGCCATCCTGCGCACGTTCACGGCGACCTATGGCCGTCAGCGCGCGTCCCTGATCATCGCCCTGGCGCAGGTGCCGGTGAACGGCGTGCTCGCCTATGGCCTGGTGTTCGGGACCTTCGGCCTGCCGGCCTGGGGCGTGGTCGGGGCAGGTATCGCCTCCTCCCTGTCGGGCACGGCGGCGCTGGTTGCCCTTGGGCTTTTCCTGCGTTTCGACCGGCGTTTCCGGCGTTTTCACCTGATGGGCCGGTTCTGGCGGCCGGACGGCGTGCGCCTGACGCAGATTTTCCGCATCGGCCTGCCCATCGGCTTCACCATCGGTTTCGAGGTCCTGCTGTTTTCCATGGCGGCGCAGATCATGGGGCTGCTTGGCGCCCTGGTGCTTGCCGCCCATCAGGTCGCGCTTCAGGTCTCCACCGTCACTTTCGTCGTGGCGCTCGGCATCGGCCAGGCGGCGAGTATCCGGGTCGGCATCGCCAGCGGCGCGCGGGACGAAGAGGCGGTGAGCCGCACCGGCTGGACCGCCATTGCCCTCGGGGCCGGTTTCATGGGGGCGATGGCCGTGGTGATCCTGCTCTGGCGTTTTCCGATCGTCGCCCTGTTCCTGCCGGACGTCACGGCGCCCGATAATCGGGCCGTGCTCGATCTTGCCGCCGGATTCCTGCTTTTTGCCGGGGTGTTTCAGGTCATGGACGGAACCCAGGTGGTTGCGTCCCATCTGCTGCGTGGCTTGCGGGACACGCGGGCACCGATGATCTTTGCGCTTCTTTGCTACTGGCTGATCGGCTTCGTGCTGTGCTGGCTGCTGGCTTTTCCGGCGGGGCTCGGCGGCACCGGGGTCTGGCTCAGTTTCGTGGTCGCGATTGGCACTTTCGCCGGGCTGCTGGTGTGGCGTTTCGCCGGGCGCCGGCGCCTGCCCGCCTACCGCGATCTGTTCGAGAGGATGGCATGACCAAGGTGCGTCTCGATCAATTGCTCGTCGACCGGGGGCTTGCGGAGAGCAAGACAAGGGCGCAGGCGATCATCATGGCCGGCAATGTCTTCACCGGCACCCGCCGCCTCGACAAGGCGGGCGACAAGGTGGCGGAGGACATCGCCATCGAGGTGAAGGGCGAGCCGCACCCCTGGGTCTCGCGCGGGGGCTTGAAGCTGGAAAAGGGTCTGGCCGAATTCGCCCTCGACCCCACGGGCATGACCGCGATCGATGTCGGCGCCTCCACCGGCGGTTTCACCGACGTGCTCCTGACGAAGGGCGCCGCCAGGGTCTACGCGGTCGACGTCGGCCACGGACAACTGGCGTGGAAGCTGCGGAACGATCCCCGTGTCACCGTCATGGAACGGACCAATGCCCGCCGCCTGGACGAGAGTCTGGTCCCCGAGCCGGTCGATCTCGTCGTCTGCGACGCGAGCTTCATCGGGCTCGAGGTGGTGCTGCCGGCGGCGCTTGCCCTGACAAAGCCGAGGGCGCGGCTGATCGCGCTGATCAAGCCGCAGTTCGAGGTGGGCAAGGGCAGGGTCGGCAAGGGTGGCGTGGTGCGCGAACCGGAACTGCACAAGGAAGTCTGCGACCGGATCGAAGCCTGGGTCGCGGGCCTGCCCGGCTGGCGCGTGCTGGGCATCACCGAAAGCCCGATCAAGGGGCCGGAGGGCAATGTGGAATTCCTGATCGGGGCGGCACGCGATGCCTGAGACTTTCGAGGTAACGATCGCCCGTCTGGGCGCCCAGGGCGACGGGGTCGCCGAAGGCGACGGCGCGCCGCTGCACATTCCCTTCGCCCTGCCCGGCGAGCGGGTACGGGCCACGCGCGACGGCAAGAGCGTGCGGCTCGACACGGTGCTCGAGCCTTCGCCCGACCGGGTGGCCCCCGCCTGCGGCTATTTCGGGCGCTGCGGCGGCTGCCAGTTGCAGCATCTGGCACCCCAGGCCGTCGCGGACTTCAAGCGGGCGGGCATCCGCGCGGCGCTTGGCCATCGCGGTTTCGGGGATGCTGAGGTGCTGCCCACGAGGTCGTTGCCGCCGGGCGAACGGCGGCGGGTGAAATTCGCCGTGCTGCGGGTCGGCCGGCGGCTCTTCTTCGGTTTCAGCGAAAGGCGCAGCCACCGCCTTGTCGACATCGCCGAATGTCCGGCCGTGCTGCCGGGCCTGAACCGGCTCATCGCGCCCTTGCGTGAGCTTGCGGGCCGCATCACTTTCGACGTGGCGATGGTCACCCTGCTGCCCGGGGGCACCGATCTGGTGCTGGAAGGCAAGTTCCGGCTGGACCTCGCGGCGCGGGAAGCGCTTGCGGAATTCGCGATGGTCCATGATATCGCTCGCATTACTGCCGCCGGTGAAATGGTTCTGGAACGCATGGCGCCCACATTGCCCTTCGCCGGCACCAATGTGGCGCCGGCGCCGGGCGGCTTTCTGCAGCCCAGCGCCTCGGGCGAGGCGGCGCTGGTCGAAGCCGTGCTGGAGCGGGTGGGCGAGGGCTGGGGCCGGGCGGTCGATCTCTTCGCCGGCTGCGGCACCTTCAGCCTGCCGCTGGCCAAACGTCTGCCGGTCGTCGCCTACGAAGGCGACGCGGCGGCCGTCGCCGCGCTCGATCGCGGCTGGCGGCAGGCGCGGGGCGTCAAGCACGTGGAAGCGGTGCGGCGCGATCTCTATCGCCGGCCGGTGGAAGCGGTCGAGTTCCAGACGGATGATGTCGTCGTGATCGATCCGCCGCGCGTGGGGGCGGAGGCGCAGACGCGGACCATTGCCGCCTCGCCGGTGCGGCGCGTGGTGGCGGTTTCCTGCAATCCGGCCAGTTTCGCGCGTGACGCGCGCATTCTGGCGGAGGCGGGTTTCACCCTCGGCCCCGTCCTGCCGGTCGACCAGTTCGCCTGGTCGTCCCATGTCGAGCTGGTCGCCGCCTTCGAGCGCCCTCCGACGCCCTGATTTGCCAATGCACCGTGCCGTGGCACACTGACGTCCGGTCGGGATGGAAGGAAAGGCATGGGGCGAGGCATGGCGCGCACGACCGCCTTCGATATCGCCTATGGCGCGGCAAGGGCGCTGCGGGTCGCCTGGTTCGCCGGGCAATATGTGGCGGCCGAGCGCCTGACGCGGGGCGCGCGTGGTCCGGTCGTTCGCGGCGACCGGCCGGCGGCGCCCGCCGCGATCGGCTGGCGTCCGATCCTGCGGGCGGTGGCCGATCTCTTCGCGCGGGACCGGGCGATGATCGCCGCTGGCGTCTATGCCGTACCCGCCGATCTGGCGCTGCGGCCGGGCAAGGCGCTGGCGGATGCCCGGCGCTTCTTCCGCGATCTGCCGGAAGTCGCCCGCCGCCGGCGCGAGCATGGCCACGCGGAAGTGCGCGAGGCCGCGCCGCCGGGGGCCTATCCCGCCTACTACCTGCAGAATTTCCACTATCAGACCGATGGCTGGCTGTCGGACCATTCGGCGGCGGTCTACGACCATCAGGTCGAGGTGCTGTTCACCGGGGCCGCCGCCGCCATGCGCAGGCAGGCCCTGCCCCTGCTGCGTCAGGTGATCGCGGGGCGGGACACGCGCCGTCTCCATGTCGCCGACATCGCCTGCGGCACCGGCGGGCTGATCGCCGACATGAAGGCGACCTGGCCGCGCCTCCACGTCACGGGGCTGGATCTTTCGCCCGCTTACTTGCGCCGGGCGCGACGCCGG
>JAQVKV010000339.1 GCA_028694545.1 Zavarzinia sp.
ATCCGCGCCAGCAGTTTCCGCGCCTCCTCGAAAGGCCAGGCCCGGGCTTTCAACGCAATCTCGCGAACCTCGCTCGACATCTCACCATCACTCCTTGTTGAGGGAGTGTTCGTACGGCGCGCGGGGGGATGCGTCAATGGTGGGACGGTAGGCTTTTATTTGCGTGGTAAAGGGCAAATGTCTAGAGCGAGCCCAAGGCCTCAATACAGCTGTAAATCGTTAATTTTCAGTACGATGCGGTTCATGGTGGATTTTTGGCGGCGCTAGAAGCGATATAAGATATCATGTAGTTTATGAATCACCCATGGCGTGCTTGTTGCCCGCCCGGCGCATGGCTGGATTGGAAGGTTTGCAAGCGGCTTAGCATTGTCGCTTAGCAATCCCGTGCCTTGTAGTCCGAGAGGGCACTGTTGGTTTGGTTCGTGCCAACTGCACGGAGCTATTCATAGGTGGATCGTATGTTCAGCATTGAAGAAGGATGGAAAGAGCGATTCCGCGGTGCGGCTTTTCCGCCGAGTAGCCGAACAGCTGGCTGGGTAATTGATGCCAGTATGGATCCGGCGTTTGTTGAGCCCACTTTAGACGTCGTTGAGGGCAACCCTTCGACTGCGAGAGTGATCGTTGTCGCTGCCCCTGGTGCGGTCGGCAAGAGCACTCTGGCTCGCGCGATTAGCGCGACGACCAACGCTGTTCTCGTCGATCTTGCTAGGACAGAACCTCTTGGTGGCAATTTTTTTGTCGGTGGGATTGCAAACGCCTTTGGTCATCATGCGCTAACAGACATCTACGAAGGGCGAATTGCACTCGTCGTGGACGCCTTAGACGAAGCGCAACTCCGTTCCGGTGAGGAGGGGTTCGCCGCAGGTCTGACTGACCTGTGTAATATTGTCCGGGATGGCTCCGCTCTACCGGCCGCATTGCTAGGACGTGCTGCTGCGGCAGAAGAGGCTTGGCTTATTTTATCTGATGCCGGTATCGACGTGTGCCTACTTCAGATCGGCTTTTTCAACAACGAGCAGGCCATCACCTACTTATCGCGTAGGCTGCCGGCGTTGGCTGAGGCTAGGGAGGTCACAAAGCTGGCATTTGATCGGCACGGCCGCAAGTTTATCGAATTGGCAACCGCAACGCGTGAAAAATTAAACGAATCCTGTGGCAGCCAAGAGGGCCGCTTCGCAGGCTATGCACCCGTTTTGGACGCAATTTGCGCGTATGCCCTCGACGAGGATGATCTCAATCCTAGCGCACGTCTTGCGGATACTGCCTCCGAGGGGCCGATTAGTCTAGTGAAGCGGATTGCATGGAGCATTCTGGAGCGTGAGCACGGGAAATTGATTAGTCAGATCGACGCTCCTCCACAGGGGCTCGATACCTCCATCCTCTACAGACCGGAGGAGCAGCTTGGTATCATCGCCGCTAAGCTATTTGGAGCAGAGGCGCCACCTTCTCCTCAGATCCCGGACGCGGCTTTTCGCCAAGTCTATGATCGGATGGTAGCGGAATTTGCGCCCCAGCACCCGTTCCTTAGTGCGAGTGGGAAGCCCTCCAACGCCGCGTTTGCTGCATATGTGCTCGTATGGGCGATAACCAGCGGAGCTGCACCGGCGGCTGCAAGGCAAACCTTGGCGCTCCAACCTTCATTGGGCGCAGGACTATATTTTGAAATGTATATGAACTGGTTGGCTGCAGAGTCCGGCGCGCCTAAGTTGTTGAATTTAGATGATATCGGCTCGCTTTATTTTTCATTCAGCAGCCAAGCAGTACGGGGCGAATCCCCCTTACTTGAGATCAGTGGCGAGACAAACGCGGAATTTGTCGATATAACGTTCGAGATGATAAAAAATAGTAGTCAACTTGATGAAGAGATGCATGGCTACCCAATTTACGGTCCAGTTCAGAGTAAAATAGACGGTATTGTTGAGTTTCGAGGTCTCATCGGTGGACTCAATATTGTTGCGCCTGTTTCCGTTATTCTTGGTGATGGTCAAGCGGTGAATATTACTGCGCCGGTACAAATTGAGGTTGACCAGCTCGAACTTGCGGGTCGAGATATGCGAATCTTTAAATCTGCGCTCGCTGCCACAAGGCCCATCGGTGATGATGTTCTACTGGTGGCGAATGACGCAACTATCAGCCGAGTTGAACGCATCTCGCTTTATGACGCGTCGCTCTCAGTTACATTTCCTGGTTCGCATGCATACCCTTGGGCTGAATATTCGGTCGACCCACAGCCTGCCGCAAATGAGCGTATCGCTTCGCTCCGGCGCAGAGCAAGGCGCATCCTGACTTCGTTCCGCTCCCATAGCAAAGGTGCCTTAGTGCGGTTGGCTGCAAAGATTGAGCACGCTCGCATGATGAAAGAAGGCGTGGATGGGCCGAAACTACTAGAGCGCCTGAAGGCTGATGGTATCTTGACGTCATTCTATGCTGGGAAATTCTATGAACTCCATCCCGATAAGTTGGCAGCAGCCTTCAACATGGACTACCAGTCTATTCAGCAACAGCAATGGACCAGTGAGGCTGATACCTATCTGTCACAGATATAAATGATACGATATCAATATTTTCATAATAATCTGTAATTATGCGAATTCATTGTTTGCATTGATTTATGGATTTTTTATTTCCATCTATTACAGGTTCGCCAAAAGAGATTTTTAGGCTAAACTCTGTCGAGCGGTCTTCACCGCATCGGCTTAACCGCCCGCACCCCCTCGAAATCCCGCTCGTTGTCCGTCACCACCACGCAGTCGTTGGCCTCGGCGGTTGCGGCGATGATCATGTCGAGGGCGCTGCGGGGGCGGCCTGTGGTGCGGCCTTCGGACATGAGGCGGGCCCAGATCAGGCCGGCCTTGGCATCGAAGGGGAGGATGCGGCCGGCGAAGAGATCGGGCGGGCCTTCGGGGCCCGTGAACCAGGTTTCGAGGGCCGTGCGCTTTTTTCCCTGCGGCATGTCCAGGATGCCGCGCCGGATTTCGGCGAGGGTCAGGGCGGCGATGAAGAGGGCCTCGTCCGGTTGCGCCGCCATCCAGGTGAGGAGGGCGGGCGATGGCCTTGGCTTGACGATATTGCTGATGATGTTGGTGTCGAGCAGCCAGCGGGTCACAGGTCGACCTTCCGGCCTTCGTCCCGGGGCCGGGTGAGGTCGAGATCGGCGTCCACGAGGGGGGAGCGGCGCAGGGCGGCGAGGATGCCGCCCTTGCGGGGCGGTTCGCCCGCCATGGCTTGGCTGAGGGTCGCGCGCAGGTGCCGGGCTTCGGCGCTGTCTTCCGCGAGGCGACGGGCAAGCGCGCGGATGAGGTTGCGATCCGAATCCCGGCCGAGGACCTCGAAACGGGCAAGGCCCTTTTCGCCGAGGCGCGAGCGATAATTCCGGACGGCCTGTTTCTGGGCATTGCTCATGGAAAGGCTCCGAAGATGTTTCCGGTAATATATCCGGGCATCGAATTCCGGGCAAGGGCGGGGGCGTGTCCGTTCTCTCCCCACGCCGCCCGAAGCCCCGCTATCATCCCGCGATGGCCGAATCGTTTCCCCTGTCTGACGCTGCCTTGCCGGACCTTGCCGCCCTCGTGGTCGGGGTCGGCAAGGGCGTGGTGCTGCGGCCGGATGGCGAGATCGAGGAGCTGGGTCTGTCAACTGCGGCCCGTCTTGCCGAGCGGGAGCCTTTCCTCGTCGCCCATGGGCCGCTGACGGCGCGGCGGCTCGGGATCGGGCGGTTTCGCTGTTTCGATATTCTCGAACTCTTCGCCTTCGTGCGGCCGGCGCAGTTCTGTCTGCCGAGCCCTTCGGGGCTGGCGGGTCTGTTCGGGCTGGCGGCACCGGAAGATCTCGTCGACGAGGCGTCCGTGTTGCCGGTGGTGGCGGGGCACCTGCTGGCGGAATTGGGGCGGGCGCGGGATGCGGCGGAGGCGGCGCGCGTGGCCTTCACCATGGGGCGGGCGGGGTGGCCCTGGGCGCCCCTGGTGCTGGCGGCCCTCGGGCGGGCCGATGGCGGCGAGGGACGGGGCACCGGCTTCGATGTCTGGAACCGGCTGCCGGAATGGGAGGAGCCGCCGCCGGCGCCACCGCCGCTGGGCCTGCCGGTGACGGCGGAAGAGGCGCGAGAAGCGCTGGAAGCGATCAAGGGCGAGGGCGCCGAGGACCGGCCGAGCCAGAGCGATTACGCGGCGACGGTCGCGGAA
>JAQVKV010000340.1 GCA_028694545.1 Zavarzinia sp.
CCCTGTCCGTCAATTCCGGCTCGTACCTGGAGAAACACCTGCGCCAGGTAATCGACTGGATCGAGTCCCGCTCGCCGGTCGAACTCATCGCCATCGGCATCGGCCATGACGTCACGCGCTATTATCGCCGCGCCGTCACCATCGTCGAGGCGGAGCAATTGGGCGGCGCCATGATGGAACAGCTCGCCTCGCTCTTCGACGACAAGCAGGACGCCCCCGCGCCCCGCCGAGCCGCCGGCTCGCGCCGGCGGTGAGCGCCGGCGCGGTGAAAGCACTCTGGCCGGCGGTGAGCGCCGGCGCGGTGAAAGCACTCTGGCCGGCGGTGAGCGTCGGCGCGGGGAAAGCACTCCGGCCGGCGCTGCTCGCCCTCGGCCTGTTCGGTGCAGTGACACCGGCCTCGGCCGGGACGATTGCCGTCGATGCCCACGCCGTCCCCCTGGCCCCGGACGAACCGGGACGGAGCCGGGTCGGCGACCTGCTGTATCTGGGCGGCCTCCGGCTCGATTCGGCGGACAGCCACTTCGGCGGCTGGTCGGGCATGGAGGTTGATTCGTCCGGTACCCGCCTGACCGCGATCGCAGACACGGGCTGGTACATGACCGCCACGATCCGCCGGATCGATGGCCGTATCGACGGCCTCGACCAGGTCGACCTCGGCCCGCTCACGGGCGAGGACGGCAAACCCATGCCCGGCGACAAGCTCTCGGCGGATGCGGAAGCCCTGACCCGGCTGCCGGATGGTGGCTATGCCGTCAGCTTCGAGCAAAGGCACCGCATCCTGCACTACCCCGCCGGGGCAGATGCCTCCCCCTTCGCGGCGACACCGACCACGATCGCCATCCCGGCCGGCCTCACGAAGGCGGAGCCGAACGGCGGCCTCGAAGCGCTCCTTGCCCTCGAGGACGGACGCATGGTCGGCTTCGCCGAAAGCCTGAAGGATGGCGCCGGCAATCAGACCGGCTGGCTCTTCCCAGGCGCGGGACAGGGCCCGACGCGAGAGTTGAAACTGGTCGCCACCGACCTCTACAAACCGACTGACCTGAAGCGCCTGCCCGATGGCGATTTCGTCCTGCTGCAGCGCCGCTTCACGATCACGGGCGGCCCGGGCGCCCGGCTGTCGATCATCCCGGCCGCCGTGCTGACGGCGAAAGGCCCGGTCCACGATCGCGAATTGGGCCAATTGGTGCCGCCCATGACCGTCGACAATTTCGAGTGCCTGGCCCTGTGGCGCGACGGTGACGGCCACATGCGGGCCCTGATCCTTTCCGACGACAACACCAGCTTCCTGCAGCGAACCCTGCTGCTCGAATTCCAGCTGCCCTGACCCCGGTGGATGAGGACCATGACCAGCGAAAAATCGTCCAGCCCCGCGCCCGGCACCTTCAACGATCCCCGCCCCGGCGAGCGCGCCGGCCTTGCCCGGGCCGTCCGCCCACGCGATGCCGCCACACTGATTCTCTGGCGTGACGGCCCCCGGGGGATCGAGCTGCTGATGGGCAGGCGCCACGAGGGACATCGTTTCATGCCCGGCCAATGGGTATTCCCAGGCGGACGGCTGGATCGTACCGATCTCTACACCCCGGCCGCCCCCTTGCGCGACGCGGTGGCGGCGGCGCTTTGCCGGGCGGCGCCACCGCGCCGGGCTCACGGCCTCGGCGTCGCCGCGATCCGCGAAACCTTCGAGGAAACGGGCCTGATGATCGGGATCGAGGACAACCGCGCAAAGCGCCTCGCCGGCGGGCCGCTTGCTGCCTTCGCCGAGGCGGGACTGGTGCCCGCGCTCGATACGCTCGACCTTGTCGCGCGCGCGATCACGCCGCCCTACCGGCCCATGCGCTTCAACGCCCGCTTCTTCCTGGCGCCCGCCGGCGCGGCACGAGGCGAGGCCCGCCCCTCGCCCGAATTGACCGAAGTGGACTGGGTACCCCTGCCCGAGGCCCGGCAACTGGACCTGCCGCGCATTACCGGCGTCGTGCTTGGCGTGATCGAACAGCGCCTGTCGGGCGCCGACCGGCGCATCCCCGCCTTCTCCCACCGCCACGGGCGCCAGGTCGTGGATTATGAAGGCTGAGACCTGGCGGCCGGTGCGGCCGAAACCCGCCGCCAGCCTGATCCTGATCGGTCCGGACGAAACCGTGCTGATGGGCCGGCGCCCGACGAAAAGCCGTTTCGCCCCCGACGCCTGGGTTTTCCCCGGCGGCCGGGTCGACGCGGTCGACGCCCGCGTTGGCCCCGACCGTTTCCGCGCCGCCGCGATCCGCGAGACGGTTGAGGAAACCGGCCTTGCGATCGATGTGGGGCGGCTTCGCCCGCTTGGACGGGCGATTACCCCGGTGCCGAGCCCGATCCGCTTCGATGCCCGCTTCTTCATCGCCCATGCGGACGCGGATTGCCGCGCCGCGCCGCTGGCCCGGAACGCGGAATTCACCGAACTCCTGTGGCTGCCGCTGGCGGACGCCCGGCGCCTGCCCCTGATGGATGTGACCGAAGTCATGCTGGACGAAGCCATGGCCCGCCTGCGCGGTGGGCCTGGCGGCGTGCTGACCCTGACCTATCGGGGCGGAAGGGTCCTGCTGCGGCGTCTGCCGGCGTAACCGTTCTTGACAAGAGCGTCGGCCCGAGTATGTTCGCGGTTCATTTTTTCGAGGCGCGCCTGCCGCGTCTGTTGGAGTCTGTCATGGCAAAGCCGACCACGCTGAAGATCAAGCTCGTCAGCACCGCGGAGACCGGGTACTTCTACGTCACCAAGAAGAACCCGCGCACGAAGACCGAGAAGCTGTCCCTGAAGAAGTACGACCCGGTCGTGCGCAAGCACGTCGAGTTCAAGGAAGCCAAGATCAAGTAAGAACGCTTTCCAAGCGTTCCTGATCTGCAGCCTGCCTGCTTGTTCGCCCCGATGGCGGCCCTTATGGTGCCGCCATTGTCGTCTCGGCTGAACGGAGGATTCGCATGGCTGCCGCCCTCTCTCTCGATCAATGGGAAGCTCGGGCCGGCGCCCTGGACTTCCGGCATCTCGCCTTCATCGACGGCCACTTCCTGCCCGCCGTCTCGGGCAAGACTTTCCCCTGCGTCTCCCCCACCGATGGCCGCGTCCTGACCCGTGTCGCCGAATGCGAGGCGGAGGATGTGGACCATGCGGTCGCCGTCGCCCGCCGTACCTTCGAGTCGGGTGTCTGGTCGCGCATGGCGCCCCGGGGCCGCAAGAAGATCCTGCTGAAATTCGCCGAGGCGATGCGCCGCCATGCGGAAGAGCTGGCGCTGCTCGAAACGCTCGACATGGGCAAGCCGATCACGGACGCCCTGACCGTCGACGTGCCCGGTTCCGCCAATACCATCCAGTGGTATGCCGAAGCGATCGACAAGGTCTACGACGAGATCGCCCCCACCGCGCATAACGCCATGGGCCTCGTCACGCGGGAACCAATCGGCGTCGTCGCCGCCGTGGTGCCCTGGAATTTCCCCCTGCTCATGACCTGCTGGAAGCTGGGCCCCGCTCTTGCCACCGGCAATTCGGTCGTGCTCAAGCCCGCAGAGCAGAGCCCGCTGAGCGCGCTGCGCCTCGCTGAAATCGCGGTGGAAGCAGGGCTGCCGCCCGGCGTCCTCAACGTCGTGCCGGGCTTCGGCGAGACGGCGGGGGCCGCCCTTGGCCTGCATATGGACGTGGACGCGGTCACCTTCACCGGCTCCACCCAGGTCGGGAAATATTTCCTGGAATATTCCGGGCGTTCGAACATGAAGGTGGTCAGCCTCGAATGCGGCGGCAAGTCGCCCCATATCGTCATGGCCGACTGCGCCGACCTCGATCTTGCCGCGACCAAGGCCGCCTGGGGCATCTTCTACAATCAGGGCGAGGTCTGCACCGCCGGCTCCCGCCTGCTTGTCGAGGAGCCGATCAAGGAAGAATTCCTCGAAAAGCTGTCGAAGGTCGCCGCCGGCATCCAGCCCGGCAATCCGCTCGACCCCGCGACCAAGATGGGCGCCATGGTCGACAAGCAGCAGATGGACCGCGTGCTCGCCTATATCGAGACCGGCCGCGGCGAAGGCGGCGAAGTGGTACTGTGCGGCGCGCAGGCCCGCCTCAACAGCGGCGGCTATTACGTCGAACCGACGATCTTCGACAAGGTGAAGCCCCACGCGCGCATCGCCCAGGAAGAAATCTT
>JAQVKV010000341.1 GCA_028694545.1 Zavarzinia sp.
AGCAGGATGAAGAGGTGGAAGATCAGGTCCGCCGCCTCGCCCACCAGTTCCTTGTCCGTGCCGGCGACGCCGGCCAGCGCCGCTTCCACGCCTTCATCGCCCACCTTCTGGGCGATCTTGCCGCGCCCCCTGGCGAAGAGGCGGGCGACATGGCTGTTGGTCGCGTCCGTGCCCTTGCGGGACAGGATGACCTGATAGACCCGGTCCAGGATCGCGGGATCGCCCATCACACCCTCGCTCACAGCCGCATGGGCACGCCCCGCGCGGCCATGTGTTCCTTGGCCTCGCGGATGGAATAGGTGCCGAAGTGGAAAATGGAGGCAGCCAGCACCGCCGAGGCATGACCCTCGAGAATGCCGTCCGCCAGATGGTCCAGCGTGCCGACGCCGCCGGACGCGATCACCGGCACGGTGACGGCGTCGGACACGGTCCGCGTGAGCGCGATGTCGAAACCGGCCTTGGTCCCGTCCCGGTCCATGGAGGTGAGCAGGATTTCGCCGGCCCCGAGTTCCACCATGCGCCTTGCCCAGTCGACCGCGTCGATCCCCGTCGGCCGGCGGCCGCCATGGGTATAGACCTGCCATTTGCCCGGGCCGTCCGCCTTGGCATCGATCGCGACGACGATGGACTGGCTGCCCACTTTCTCCGCCGCCTCGCGCACGAAATCGGGCCGGGCGACGGCGGCGGAATTGATCGAGACCTTGTCGGCGCCGGCCAGCAGCAATTGCCGGACATCGTCCAGCGTGCGCACGCCGCCCCCGACGGTGAGGGGCATGAACACCTGTTCGGCCGTATGGCGCACCACGTCCAGCATGATGGCGCGGTCGTCGCTCGACGCCGTGATGTCGAGGAAGGTCAGTTCATCGGCCCCGGCGGCGTCATAGATCTTGGCCTGCTCGACCGGGTCGCCCGCGTCGCGCAGATCGACGAAATTGACGCCCTTCACCACGCGGCCGTTGTGCACGTCGAGGCAAGGGATGACGCGGGCCTTCAGCATCAGGCGGCCCTCTTCGTCAGCGCCAGCGCCGCCGCCGGATCGAGCCGCCCGTCATAGAGCGCGCGGCCCGAGATGGCGCCGGCGATGGGCGTACCCGGCACCTTCATCAGCGCCTCGATGTCGGCCAGCCCGGCCAGCCCGCCGGAGGCGATGATCGGGATCTTCACCGCATCCGCCAGCGCCGCCGTCGCCGAGACGTTGACGCCGGTCAGCAGGCCGTCGCGCGCGATATCGGTGAAGATGATGGCGGCGACGCCCGCGTCCTCGAAACGATGGGCGAGGTCGATCGCCGTAATCTCGGAGGTTTCGGCCCAGCCCTCGACCGCCACCATGCCGTCACGGGCATCGATGCCAACGGCGATCCGCCCGGGGAAGAGCTTGCACGCCCGCACCACGAGGTCGGGATCGCGCAGCGCGACGGTGCCCAGGATGACGCGGGCCAGCCCGCGCGACAGCCAGTTGGCGATGGCTTCGAGGCTGCGGATGCCACCGCCAAGCTGCACCGGGACATCCGTCGCCTTCAAGATCGCCTCGACCGCCGGCACGTTCACCGAATTGCCGGCGAAGGCGCCGTCCAGATCGACGACATGCAGCCACTCGAAGCCCTGCGCCTTGAAGGCGGCGGCCTGGGCGCCCGGGTCCGGGTTGTAGACCGTGGCACGCGCCATGTCACCCTGGGCGAGGCGGACGCACTGGCCGCCCTTGAGGTCGATTGCGGGATAGAGGATCACGGGCGCCACCTGAGGAAACCGGCGATGAGCGAGAGGCCGAACGCCTGGCTCTTCTCCGGGTGGAACTGGGTGCCGAACATGTTGTTGCGCGCGACGATCGCGGTGACCGGGCCGGCGTAATCGGCCGTCGCCACGAGATCCGCCTCGCGCTCGACCTGCAGGGCGTAGGAATGGACGAAATAGGCGTGCTCGCCCGATTTCGCGTGGCCCATCACCGGATGGTGGTGGCGGACCGAAAGATTGTTCCAGCCCATATGCGGGATCTTCAGGGCGGGATCGGCCGGGGTCAGGCGATCGACCACACCGGGAATCCAGCCGAAGCCGGCGTGATGGCCATGCTCGCGCCCCTCGGTCGCCATGAGCTGCATGCCGATGCAGATACCGAAGAAGGGCCGGGCCTTCTCGACCACCTGTTCGTGCAGGGCTTCCATCATGCCGGGGATCGCGACGATCGAGGTCTTGCAGTCGGCGAAGGCGCCGTCGCCCGGCAGGACCACGCGGTCGGCGGCGGCAACCACCTCGGGTCGGTCGGTCACCACGACCTGTTCGGGGCGGAAACCCTCCTCGGCGCCCATGCGCTCGAAGGCCTTGGCGGCGGAACGGAGATTGCCGGCACCGTAATCGACGATGGCGACGGCGGGACGCTGTGCACTCATGCTCTGGCCCTCAGGATCACGCGGTCCTCGGCATCCGCCCTGGTCTCGCCCATGACGACACCGATCGCCGGCCGCCCGCGCCGGGCAAGGCGGCCGCGCCGGATCTCCCCGGCCTCCAGCCCGACATGGAGGCCGGCGCCCACCACCGTCAGCACGGGCAGGGCACTGCCCGGCAGCAGGAAGAGGCCGGCGGCGATCCCGCCCGCGACCACGACGACCCAGGCGAGAAAGCCGAGCCAGGCGCCCTGCATCAGCAGCCACACCGGCGCGAACAGGAAGGCGGGGAACGAGAAATGTTCCGACACCAGTTCGACGCCACGCTCGCCCGGGTGAACCGTATAGGCAACGCTGCGCATTACAGGGTGCCGCCCAGGACGCCCTTGGTCGACGGCACGGCGCCTGCGGCCCTCGGATCGATTTCCGAAGCCACGCGCAGCGCGCGCGCCAGCGCCTTGTAGCTGCTCTCGACGATGTGGTGATTGTTCTCGCCGTAGAGATTTTCGACATGCAGGGTGATGCCGCCCGCCTGCGCGAAGGCCTGGAACCATTCCTTGAACAGTTCCGTGTCCATCTCGCCCAGCTTGTCGCGGGTGAACTGCACCTTCCAGATCAGATAGGGCCGGTTGGAACAGTCGAGCGCCACCCGGGTCAGGGTCTCGTCCATCGGGATGAGCGCGTCGCCATAGCGCCGGATGCCCTTGCGGTCGCCCAGCGCCTTGGAGAAGGCTTCGCCGATGGCGATCCCCGTGTCCTCGGTGACGTGGTGGAAATCGATATGGGTATCGCCCTTCGCCTTCACCTCGAGGTCGATCAGCGAATGGCGCGAGAGCTGTTCGAGCATATGGTCGAGGAAGCCGACGCCGGTCGACACGGCGTATTTGCCGGTGCCGTCCAGGTTGATGGTGACCGAGATTTCGGTCTCCTTGGTCTTGCGGGCGATCGTGGCGGTCCGCATGGCTTTCCCTCGGTTGAACCTATGGCGCCCCTTTAGCATGCGGCGCCACGATAGGCCACAATCGTTACAGGGAAGGGGCTTTCCTTGCGCGCATCGGCCACTCCCTCGCCCCCATAGGGTGAGAGGGGCGGGGTGAGGGGGTTGCAAAAATTCGCGCATAGATAGAACATCAACCCATGCCCGATAGGATCACCGATCGTGCCCGACGCCTTCGCCGCGACGCCACCAAAGCCGAGCGGCTGTTGTGGCGCCTGCTGCGGGAAGCCCCCTTGCCACATCGGGCACGGCGACAGCACCCGATCCTCGGCTATTTCGCGGACTTCGCCTTTATCGGCGCGCGTCTGATCGTCGAGGTCGACGGCGGACAACATGCGGAGAGCGGAAGCGACGATGCGCGGACGAGGAGGCTCGAAGGCGCCGGCTGGCGCGTCATCCGCTTCTGGAACAACGACGTGCTGGAAAACCCGGATGGTGTTCTGGAAGAAATCAGGCGTGCCCTCGACACCCCCTCACCCCAACCCTCTCCCCCAAGGGGGCGAGGGAGTTGATGAAACGCCGGGTTGGCTCCCTCGCCCCCCATAGGGGGGGAGAGGGTTGGGGTGAGGGGGGCGTCAGGGCGGTCACGCGTCAGGGCAGGAGCACGGTCGATCCCACCGTCTGCCGTCCTTCGAGAGCTTTATGCGCCTCGACCACGTCCGAAAGGGCGAAACGCTGGCGGACGTTGGTCTTGATCACCCCGGTCTCGACCAGGGCGAAGAGGGCGGCCGCCGCTTCGTCCCGTTCCGCCTTGTCGGCGATATAGTGGAACAGGGTCGGC
>JAQVKV010000342.1 GCA_028694545.1 Zavarzinia sp.
CGACGCCATCAAGCTCCTCAAGTTCGGCTCGTAACCGAGAGCTTCCCTTTCGCCGTCCCGGCGCGGGCCGGGACCTGTTGCCCTGTGATGCCACTCTCGTCGCGAGATCCCGGCCTGCGCCGGGATGACGGGAAGGGGCGGGAGACCAGAGATGACCCTTCGTGACCTGAAGACCGAACTGGCGCCGGCGCATAGTCTGGCGCCGGCCTTGCGCACCTCGACCGCGACCGGCGCCGCCGTCGACCTGCGCGGCTATGACGGCGCCGCCGTGCTCGTCCATGTCGGGGCCTATACGGACGGCACCCATACCCCGTCCCTCGAAGCCTCGAGCGACGGGGTTTCCTATGCCGCCGTCACCGCCGGGGACCTGCTCGGCGGCTTCGCGGCCGTCGCGGCCGGGGGCGATGCCAACAGCGTGCAGATCGTCGGCTATATGGGGCCCGCGCGCTATCTGCGGGCCAAGATGACGGTGGCGGGCGCCAGCACCGGGGCCGCCACCGGCGTCACCGTGCTGCGCGGTCGCGGCGCCCGCCAGGGGGGGTGACCATGGCGGGTCTGGAGCACGTGACGCTGCCCGCCGTCGAGCCGCTGACACTCGCCGAGGCGCGGCTGCACCTGCGCCTTGACGATACGGCGGAGGATACGCTGGTTTCCGCCCTGATCGTCGCGGCGCGGCAGATGGCGGAACAGCACCTCGGGCGGGCCCTGATCACACAGGGCTTCCGCCTGTGGCTGGACCGCTGGCCGGCGGGACGGCGCGCTCTGGACCTCCCGCGTCCGCCGCTCTCGGCGGTATCCGCCGTCACCACCTATGACGAGGATGGGGATGCCACCGTCCTCGATCCTGCGTTGTGGCTGGCGGATGTGGTGGCGGTGCCCGGGCGCCTGGTGCTGCGGGCCGGCACCGCCACGCCGTTTGGCACCCGGGCGGCCAATGCGGTCTCGATCGATTACGAGGCGGGATACGGGGATGCCGCGACGGATGTGCCGGAACCGGTCCGCCGGGGCATGGCGCTGTTGCTCGGTCATCTGTTCGAGAGCCGGGAGGCGGGGGGCGAGGGGCTGCGGCCCCTGCCGCTGGGCGTCGAGGCGCTTTGGGCGCCCTATCGCGTGGTGCGCTTATGAGTGGGCAGGTGGGGATTGGCCGGCTGCGCGAGCGCATCGCGTTCGAGCGGCCGGCGATAGGCGATGACGGCGCGGGAGGCGGTACCCTGAGCTGGGTGCCGGTGGCCGAGGTCTTCGCGGCCGTCGAGGCCGAGACGGGCAAGGAGCCGGTGGAAGCCGATGTCCGCGAGGCGCAGGTAATGTGGTGCATTACTATCAGGGCTCGGGACGACATTTCGGCGGACTGGCGCGTGCTCTGGCGTGGCCGCGCCTTCGATATCCTCGCCATCCTGCCGGAAGCACGCCGCGCCTATGTCACCCTGATCGCCAGAAGCGGGGCGGCGCAATGAGCGGCCTCGGCGATGCGGCCGAGGCAATCGCCGCGCGCGTCGAACAGGCGCTGGACGTGGCCGCCGCCGATCTCGTCGCCCGGCTGGACACGAAGGTCTCGATCGAGACGGCCGCCGGGCTCCGCCGCATCGAAATGCGCGACGCGGACGCGGTGACACGGGAATTTGGCGACACGCGAACCCCGGCCGAGCCCTTCGTCGACCGCGCGCTCGACGAAGGAGGCTCCGATCTTGTCAACCGCCTGAAGGAGGCGTTGCGCGATGACCCCTGATGCATCCCTTGCGGTCCAGCAGGCCGTCTATGCCGTGCTCGTCGCCGATGCGGGCCTTGCCGCGCTGGTGGGCCCACGCCTGCACGACCGGCGGCCCGAAGGTTCGGGCTTTCCTCATGTCGTCGTCGGCGAGGCGAGCTGCTTTCCCGACGGCAGCGCGACGCGCAGCGGCCAGGCCCATGTCCTGACCTTGCACGTCTGGTCGCGCTATCGCGGCCAGGCGGAGGCGAAGCGGATCCTCGGCGCTCTTTCGGCGGTGCTGCATCGCCAGTCTCTGGATCTCGGCGCCGACTTCGACTGTGTCGCGCTGCGCGTCACCTATGGCGCCGTGCTCGACGATGGCGACGGCGTCACCAGCCACGGCGTGCTGCGCCTGAGCGTGCTGACCGAGGCGGCAACCCCATACACCCTCTAGGAGATTTCCATGGCCAAGCAACGCGGCGACCTGTTCCTCCTCAAGGTGGATGTGACGGGCTCGGGCAGTTTCACGACCATCGCCGGCCTGCGCTCCACCGGCTTCAAGGCGCGCCTGAAGGCGGTGGAGACCACGAACAAGGATTCCGCAGGCCAGCGCGAGCTGCTGGACGGGGCGGGCGTCCAGTCCTTCACCTTCACCGGCGCGGGCGTCTTCGACAGCGGTTCGGCGCATACCACCGTGCGGACGCTCTTCACCGGGCGGACGAAGCGAGACTGGCGCATCGCGCGCGGTGACGGCAGCACGGTGACCGCGCCCTGCCTGATCACCGCCCTCGACTACGCCGGCGATCATGACGGGGAAGAGACTTTCTCGATCACGCTCGAATCCGCCGGCGCTCTCACTTTCGCGTAAGGAGGCATCATGACAGAGACGGTGAACCGGGCGCGGGGCGAGGTCAGCCTTCGCCTCGCCGGGCGGGATTTCCGCCTGCGTCCTACCTTCGCGGCCCTGGCCGAGACCGAGACCATGACGGGCTGCGGCCTGGTCGTGCTGGCGCGCCGCTTTCTCGACGGCAGTTACGGCATCCGCGACGTCGTCGCCGTGCTGCTGCCCGCCCTGAAGGCTGGCGGCGCCGTCATGGAGGGGGAGGTGGGCGATCTCGTCCTCGACAGCGGCCTGCTGGCGGTGGCGCCGGCCTGCGCCGCCCTGCTCGCCGCCGCCCTCGCCCCGGGGGAGGCGACGGCCAACCCTTTATGAGCGGCGGGGTGGCAACGGCGGCCGGGCTCGCCATGGCACTCCTCGGCTGGACCCCGGGCGAGGCCTGGGCCGCCACCCCGCGCGACCTACTCGTGGCTCTCGACGCGCGCATCACCATGCGCCGGGCCCTGTCGCCCGTGCCCGCCCGCCGGGCCGAACTCGAAGACCTGAAGACCCGCCTGCGCTGATCGTGAGGGAAAACCATGCCTGTCGTCGATCGTCTCGCCGTCGAATTGACGGCGGATCTCGCTCCCTTGCGCGAAGCTTTCGCCGAGGCTGAGCGCCTGGCGGGGGATGCCGCCACTTCCCTGGCCAATGCTTTCGCCGGGCAGGAAGAGGAGGGCGGAGCCTTCGCGCCATTGACCCGGGGGGTGGAGGTCGCGGCCCGTTCCATTCGGAATGCCCTTGTCGACGCGATCAGCGGGGCCGAGGTGGAGTGGGACCAGGTGCTGTCGCGGATGGCGCTTCGCGTCTCGGATCTTCTGGTCGATCAGGCGCTGCAGAGCGTCCTTGGCAGTACCAGCGGCAGCGCCGTCGGCAGTAGCGGCGGCGGCACCAGCTTCCTGACCAGCTTGCTCGGCAGCCTGTTCGGCGGCTTTCGCGCGGGCGGCGGGCCGGTGGTGCCCGACCGAGCCTATGTCGTCGGCGAGAACGGACCGGAACTCTTCGTGCCGCCCGGTGCGGGCGACGTGCTGCCGGGGGGTTCGTCCGCGGCCTCGGCGCCTTCCATCACCGTGAACGTCTCGACGCCGGACGTGGCCGGCTTTCGCCGCAGCCAGGGCCAGGTGACGGCGGCCATGGCGCGGGCGCTGGCCGCCGCGCGCCGCTATTCGTGAGGGGATCATGAGTTTTCACGACGTCCGTTTCCCGCTCGACATCGCCTTCGGGTCGAGCGGCGGGCCGAGCTGGCGGGTCGAGGTGGTGACGCTGGCCAGCGGCCACGAGGAACGCAACGCGCTCTGGGCCAATCCGCGCCATCGCTACGATGTCGGCCTCGGCCTGCGTTCAGACGACGATCTTCATGCCGTGCTCGGCTTTTTCAAGGCACGCGGCGGGCGCCTTCATGCCTTCCGCTTCCGCGATTGGCAGGACTGGAAGAGTTGCGCACCGCTGGCCATTGTCGCGCCCACCGATCAGGCACTGGGCACGGGCGACGGCGCGACCACGGTCTTCCAGCTTGCCAAGAGCTATGTCTCGGGCGGTTACGCTCCGCGACGCGTGATCAGCCGGCCCGTGGCGGGC
>JAQVKV010000343.1 GCA_028694545.1 Zavarzinia sp.
ACCGTTTCCGGCAGGCCGGCGGCGGCGGCGGCGAGACGGCCGATGTTGTAGCCCTGCGTGCCCTGCTGGCCGGCGCATCCCATGATGCAGTCCTCGATCCGGGCGGGATCGATGCCGGCGCGGCGCACGGCTTCCGCCACCACATGGCCAGCCAGGGCCGGGGCTTCCGTATCGTTGAAGGCACCACGAAAGGCCTTGCCGATCGGGGTACGGGCGGTCGAGACGATCACGGCCTCGCGCATTTTTCTCTCCCTTGCTTCACTTGATCTTGTCGTCATGACACGGGGGAGGAACGGCGCCCCCGACATCTCGTCATCCCGGCGCAAGCCGGGATCTTTCACAGGCACGGACGCCCTCCTGTCGCGAGATCCCGGCTTGCGCCGGGATGACGCGCGAAGGGTGCGACGGGTCAGGGATAGAAGCGGCTGACCGTGTCGGCGATACAGGCCGGCTTGTCGCCGCCCTCGATCTCGACCGTGACGCGAATGGTCACCTGGATGCCGCCATCCGGCGTCTCCTGCACCTTCACCAACTCGCCCTTGCCACGGATGCGGCTGCCCACCTTCACGGGGGCGAGGAAGCGGATCTTGTCGCAACCGATGTTGACGCCCATCTTGAACGGCCCGACATCGACGATCTGCGGCAGAAAGCCGGCGATGAGCGACAGGGTCAGGTAACCGTGCGCGATGGTCGCGCCGAAGGGACCCGTCTTCGCCTTCTCGACGTCGACATGGATCCATTGGTGGTCGTTGGTCGCGTCGGCGAAGAGATTGACGCGATCCTGCTCGATCGCCAGCCAGTCGCTGGTGCCGAGCGCCGAACCCTCGCGACCGATGAGATCGCGAGGGCCCGAGAAGGTGACGGTTTCAGCCATTCAGATACCCAGGTTCGGGATGGGAAGATCTCCCCGGGCGATGATGTTTTCGACCCGGTTGCGGAGGATCGCATTATGCGCATCCGATTCCGGGAACATCCAGAAGCGATCCGCCTTCACGCTGGCCAGCGCGAATTCCGCCACTTCCTCGGGCTCCGTCAGCTGCATCTTCAGACCCGAGGCTTCCGCCAGTTCACGCATGTTGTTGTAGGCCGCCGCCTTTTCCGTACCGTCCGAAAATTCGGCCGGGCGGACGCGGTTGCTGGCCATGATGCGCGTGTTGACCACATGCGGCCCCGGGAACAGGACAGCGGCGCGAAGCTTCGTCTTGTCCATCAGGAACTGGAACTGCAGGGTCTCGGTCAGGGCCGTCACCGCTGCCTTGGTCGCGGCGTAGATCGGCGTCGCCGGCAGGGCGAAGAGCCCGCCGTTGGCCGACGAGGTGTTGATCACCATGCCCTCTTCGCCGCCTTCCAGCATGCGCGGCACGAAGGCGCGGATGCCATGGACGATGCCCATGACATTGACCGCGAAGCCCCAGTTCCAGTCTTTCTCCGGCAGGGTCCAGATCCGGCGCTGCGCTTCACCAAGACCGACACCGGCGTTGTTGAACAGCAGGTGCACCTTGCCGAAGGCCGCGAAGACGGCATCCGCCGCCGCGTCCATGGACTCCTGCTTGCTGACGTCCGCCTTCACGCCGATCGCCTCGGTGCCTCCCGCCGTCAGTTCGGCGACGGCGGCGTCAAGCGCGTTCTGGTCGACGTCGGCGACGGCGATCTTCATTCCCTCGCCCGCCAGGACGCGGACGAGGGCGAGGCCGACACCGGAAGCGCCGCCGGTGACGACGGCGACCTTGCCCTTCAGATCAAGCATTGGCCACCTTCTTCTCGGATTCGAGCGGAACTTCGATGCCCTGCACCGTCGGCTCGTCGAAACGCTGATGCCAGAAGGCGTCCAGCCATTCGCTCGGCACCTCGCGCAGGATCTTGCCCGAAGTGATCGAGCCCCCCTCGCAATAAGCCATCTCGAGGACCTTCTTCACCGGAACGTCGGCGATCGGATCGAACGGGCTTTCGTTCAGGGTGATCGTGCCCTCGACCTTCTTCATGTCGGTGTACTTGCGCTCCCAGTCGAGCTGGGTCAGGAACACCGGACCATCGAAACCGCCACGACGGGTGATCGAGGGCTGGCCCTTGTAGCAGAAGAAATTCTCGGTGAATTCGGCCGGGCCCATGGACTCGCCGATTGTGCCTTCCATCTCGATGAACTTGAAGCCGTTGCGGGTGACCGCGACCTTGATCTTGTCGCCGTTCACGTCGAAATCGACCTTGCCGATCTTCTTCGGCTCGCCGAAAATTTCACGGCCGGTGATGACGACGAATTCGCCTTCCATCGGCATGGACAGGACGTACCAGCCCTTCACGCCGTCCGCCTCGCAGGCAACGCCGACGGTGGCGGCGCCGATCTCGATCTTGTTGGTGTCGGAGACGTGCATGATCACATGGGCGAACTGCACGAAGATCTTCGGCTCGGTCAGGACCAGCGGCTTCGGCAGCACGGCGGCCGCGATCTCCGGCTCGGTCTCGTAGATCGCGCGGAAGGTCCGCACGCTGGTCCGCATCGACGCGGAACCCACCCCACCGGTGGACCCGGTCTTCGACAGGTCCTTCACATAACGTACCTTGGCCATTGGTTTCCCCTCCTCTTTCATCCCTGTTCCGCCCTTTGCCCTCCCGCAGGCAAAATCCGGGCGTGCCGGGGAAGCGATGTTCCCCGGTTCGTCTGGTTTCGTGGATGCTTACTCCGCCGCTTCGCGGCGCTCTTCCGGCAGGTAGAACTGCTCGAAATACTCCCGGAACTGCATGATCGGGCCATCGCCGTCGCACAGGATCGGGTTCTTGCGGTGGATCTTGTGGTTCCAGATCGGAATATCGCCCTCGACCCCGGTCTGGCCGATGACCAGCGCGATCGCCATGCGGGCGATGTTGTATTCCATGCTTTCCTTGTCGAACTTGCGATGCGTGAAGGCGAAGCGCAGTTCGACCTTTTCCTTGTTCACCGGCGTCGCCAGCACCATCAGCAGCGTGTCGGTGATGCCGGTGATGCGGGTGTATTTCTGGCCGGCGCCGTTCTGGACCGTCTCCACCCGCGTGGGGAAGGTCTTCATCTCGCCGTCGGGCATGGGCAGGGTGCGCTGGCCCTCGGCGATGGAACGGCGGATGTGGCCGTCATAGGTGGTGTGGCCTTCCGGCACGTCGTCCATGCCGTGGACATAGCGGAAGTGGGCGATATCGACGCCGTTCTCCGCGATCTCCTGCGGGTTGGACAGGATATCCCAATGGTAACGGTCGAGCTCTTCCCACTCCCCGTGACCGATCTGGTTGATCTCCTCGTGCTCGATTACGTCGAAGAAGGGCTCCACCCCCTGCGGGTGATACCAGGCCCAGACCACATTGTTCTTCTCGACGACGGGA
The DNA here is from genome assembly GCA_028694545.1 of Zavarzinia sp. Lineage (GTDB taxonomy): Bacteria > Pseudomonadota > Alphaproteobacteria > Zavarziniales > Zavarziniaceae > Zavarzinia. Next base: position 3,349 of record JAQVKV010000343.1, read on the forward strand.
TAGGCCTTCATGCACGGCCGCCGGCTCAGGATCGGCGGCATCTTCTTCGCGTAAGGAACGTCGGTCGCCCAGCCTTCGGTATTGTAGGCCCAGGCATGGAAGGGGCAGCGGATGCCCTCCTCGTCCACCTTGCCACCATAGCCGAGGTGCGCGCCGAGGTGCGCGCAATAGGCTTCCAGCAGGCCGGCCTTGCCGGTCAGCGTGCGGAACAGCACCAGTTCCTCGCCGAAATACTCGACCGTCTTCACGTCCCCGGCCTGAAGCTCGTCGGAATAGGCGACGAAGAACCAGCCGTAGGGGATGTCCATGGGGAAACGTTCGACCGTAATCATGGATATTACTCCGCCGCCTGGGCCGCCGTGAGCCACTGACGCTTGGGACCGATTTTCGCGGCGATTCCGTTCAGTGCCGGCAGGTCGAGGTCGTAGACCGCCGCCGCCGACTTCCAGAAGATCTGGTCGAGATCGGCTTCCGGCAGACCGCCGAGGGAGAGTTCCATCTTCTCCTTCGTCTTCGGCCAGCAGCCTTCGGGATGCGGATAATCCGAGCCCCAGATGACCCGGTCGAAGCCCAGCTCCTTGCAGGCGACCGCCGTGTCGCGATCGGCCAGCGCGGACGCCACCACCCACATGTTGCGGTGGAAATATTCGGACGGCTTCATGGTCAGCTTGGCGCGGAAGTCGCCCAGCTTGCCGCTCGTGTGCTTCACGCTCGCCCGGATGTCCATCATCGTGTTCATCCAGTTGAACCAGAATTCCGAACCTTCC
>JAQVKV010000344.1 GCA_028694545.1 Zavarzinia sp.
TGTGGCCGGCCGCTGACCCCCTTCCGTCCGACGACGTATCGCGAGGAGAGGCATCATGCCCCCCGTAGACCAAAGACCCGTTCCTGAAAAGCCCCGTCCTCGGGCAGGCATCATGGACATCGCCCCTTATGTCGGCGGTCGTTCCAAGGCCGAGCCGGGCCAGCGCGTGATCAAGCTCTCGTCCAACGAATCCGGCATCGGCCCGAGCCCGAAGGCGATCGACGCCTACAAGGCCGCGGCGGGCGACATGCACCGCTACCCGGATGGCGGCGCCACCACGCTGCGCGCGGCGATCGCCACGCGCTTCGACATTCCGGCGGACCGCATCGTCTGCGGTTCCGGCTCGGACGAGCTGATCCACCTGCTGACCACCGCCTATGCCGCCCCGGGGGACGAGGTGCTCTATTCCGAGCATGGTTTCCTCGTCTATCCGATCTCGGCCCATGCCGCCGGGGCGACGCCGGTGAAGGCGCCCGAGAAGGACCTGCGCACGGATGTCGATGCCCTTCTCGCCGCCGTGACGCCAGCGACCAAGCTGGTCTATCTGGCCAATCCGAACAATCCGACCGGCACCTTTATCCCGCCGGCGGAGGTGGCGCGTCTGCATGCCGGGCTGCCGCGCCATGTCCTTCTGGTGCTCGACGCGGCTTACGCCGAGTTCGTGGACGCCGAGGATTACGAGGCGGGCTTCGCCCTGGTCGAGGCGGCGGAAAACGTCGTCATGCTGCGTACCTTCTCGAAGCTCTACGGGCTTGCCGCCCTGCGCCTCGGCTGGGCCTATTGTCCGGAAGGTGTCGCCGACGTGCTCAACCGGATCCGGGGCCCCTTCAACGTCTCGAGCGCCGCCCAAGCCGCCGGCGTCGCGTCGCTGGAGGATACGGCGTTCCTCGAGGAGGCACGGCGCCACAACACGACATGGCGCGCCTGGCTCACCGGCCGCTTGACCCAGCTCGGCCTCGAGGTGACGCCTAGCGTCACCAATTTCCTGCTCGTCCGCTTCCCGGACGAGGCGGGGCGGACGGCGGCGGAAGCGGATGCCTATCTGACCGCGCGCGGCATCCTGCTGCGCCGGGTCGCGGCCTACGGCCTGCCCGCGCACCTGCGCATCTCGATCGGCACGGGCGAGGAGTGCGAGCTGGCGGCGGCCGCCATCGCCGATTTCCTGCGCGGTGACGCATCATGAGCGAACCGCTGTTCCGCCGGGTCGCCCTGATCGGCATCGGCCTGATCGGCGCTTCCATGGCGCTGGCCATGCGGCGCGGCAACCTTGCCGGCGAGATCGTCTGCGCCGCGCGCACGGAAAAGACCCGGGCGACGGCGCTGCGCCTCGGCCTTGTCGACGCGGCTTACGAGGACGCGGCAAGTGCGGCGCGCGGGGCGGATCTCGTCGTGCTGGCGACGCCGATCGGCGCCTTCGCCGCGATCGCGGCCGAGATCGGCCCGGTGGTCGCGGCCGGCACCATCGTCACCGACGTCGGTTCGGTGAAGGGCATGGTGCTGCGCGACGTCGGCCCGCATCTGCCGCTCAACGTCCATCTGGTGCCGGGCCATCCGGTCGCCGGCACCGAACACTCGGGGCCCGAGGCCGGTTTCGCCGAATTGTTCGAGAACCGCTGGTGCATCCTGACGCCGGCGCCCGACGCCGATCCCGCCGCGGTCGAGAAGGTGCGGCGCCTGTGGGCCGCCATGGGCGCCAAGGTCGACGTGATGACGGCCCAGCATCACGATCTCGTGCTGGCCATCACCAGCCATGTGCCCCATCTGATCGCCTATAATATCGTCGGCACCGCCTCGGATCTCGAGACGGTGACCGAATCGGAAGTGATCAAATATTCCGCCGGCGGTTTCCGCGACTTCACCCGCATCGCGGCGAGCGACCCCACCATGTGGCGCGACATCTTCCTGAACAACAAGGAAGCGGTCCTCGAAATGCTGGGCCGCTTCGTCGAGGATCTGATCGCCCTGCAGCGCAATATCCGCTGGGGTGACGGCGACGCGCTCTTCGATCTCTTCACCCGTACAAGGGCCATCCGCCGCTCGATCGTCGACGCCGGACAGGAAACCCAGGCCGCCGACTTCGGCCGCCGGGCGCCCGGCGGCGGGGAATAGGCACACCCGGCACGGCCCGGACTCCCTCGCCCCCTTCCGGGCGAGTGGACCGGGGTGAGGCCCCCCTCAGAACAGTGGCCGCACCTCACCGACGGGCACCGGCCCCACCTTCACCTTGCCGTCCTGAATGGTGACGGAGACGGGCACGCGGCCTTGCGCGTCGCGGGCGATGAAGCCGATGGTGTTCAGGGCCCGCTTGACGCCGGCGGCCTGGCCTTCCGTCATGTCGCCCCGGGCGACGGCAGCGTCGACCAGGGGATCGAGCCCGCCGACGCGGCCCGCGATGGCCCCGATCGGCCGGCGCTGACCGTCGACCGAGAAACTGCCGGTCAGGGTCAGATCAAGAGGACCCCATTTCGTCTCGGCCCGGGACAATTCCACCGTGCCGCCGTTACGCGCCCATTCGTCCACCAGAAGGCGGGGATCCTGCCCCTGTGCCAGGGGCGGGATCTGACCCGTGAGGCCGATGGTATAGCCGGCGCTTTCGATCGTCGGGCCGAGGGGAGTCTCGATCCCCGGCGGCAATTGCACCGCTTCCGCGTCGATCGCAATCTCGCCCAGCAACGGCGCGGTTGGCGATGCCCCGCCGCCCGCCGGCTCGCCCTCGGGCGCCGGTCCCCCGGCGAAACGCCGGGCATGGACCTCGAAGACCTTGGCCGACACCGGGCCCGGCAAGGTGGTGGCGCGCAGCACCGTCGCCGATCCGGAGAAGGCGAAACGGGCCGCCTGGCCATCCTCGAGGCCAAGCGAGAAGCCGGTCGATTCGGCCGTATAGGTGGCGCGCTGTTCGATACCCTTCGGATCGGTCCAGCGGAACAGCACTTCACCTTCGATGCTGCCGACGACGAGGCGGGGGTTCCACGGCAGGGACAGCACGGTCAGCTTCGGCACAGCCAAGGCGCCCTTGCCGGGCAGACGCGGACCAGAGGCGGTCAGATTTGAGACCGTGACCTCGATCCGGTAGGGATAGCCGTTCACCGCGAGATCGGTATAGGCGACCTCGACCCCCTGGGCGGCCTGCCGCGCGATCCATTCGTCGGTCCGCGTCCGCACCTGCCCCGCGAGATAGAACCAGAAGGTGGACCAGGCGCCGACGGCGGCGATGACGAACAAAGTCAGGTAGAGATAGCGTCGCGATCTGCGCAAGATGGTTCTCCTCGCCCCGGCCGGTTTCCTCTATAGGCAATCCGGGGTGCCGGGGGAAGGCGTGCCGGCGGATTCGGCGTAAAAGGGTTCGAGCGGGAAATGGCGGCTGGTGATCTGTTCGTGTTCGGCTACGGCTCCCTGATCTGGCGGCCGGGTTTTCCCTATCTCGGTGTGCAGCCCGCGATCCTGCATGGTTACCACCGCGCCTTCTGCATCTATTCGGAACATTACCGGGGCACGCCCGCGCGGCGTGGCCTCGTGCTCGGGCTCGACCGGGGCGGCTGCTGCCGGGGCATGGTGTTCCGGGTCGCGGCCGAGGCGCGAGACGCCACCCTCGCCTATCTGCGGGAACGCGAGCTGGTCACCCATGTCTACAAGGAGCGGGTGATGCCGGTGCGGACGGCGGCGGGGACCGTGCCGGCCCTGACCTATGTCGCCGATCCCGCCCATGGCCAATATGCCGGCAAGCTGCCGTTCGACGATCAGGTGCGCATCATCGCCGAAGCCGAGGGCAGCGCCGGCCGCAATCGCGATTATCTGGCGGCGACCGTCGCCGAACTCGAACGCCTCGGCCTGCACGACGACCGCCTGCACCGGCTGGACAAGGCGGTGCGCGCCCGGCCGGAAGCGCCGCTCGGCGATCACCCCGTCGCGCATCTGCAGGGCTGAGAGCAAACGAAAACGGCGGCCCTTGCGGACCGCCGTCGACATCTTGCCGGGGATCGCGGATCAGGCCGCTTCCAGCACCTGTTTGATCGCGAAGACATGGGCTTCGGCGGCGATGCGCTGGTTGTCATCAGCCGCGGCGGCAAGATCCGCCTCGGCATCCGCCAGCTTCGCCTGCAGGGCGTCCTTG
>JAQVKV010000345.1 GCA_028694545.1 Zavarzinia sp.
CAGCGCCGGAAACCGTTGCGGATCGGGCGGTTCGAAGGTGAGTCGGGCAATCGCCGCGAGGTCGAGTCGGGTCACCGGCGTCTCCATCCGGTCGGGCCAGGCGAGCGCATAGGCGATCGGTACGCGCATGTCCGGCGCCCCCAGTTGGGCGAGCACCGAGCCGTCGACATATTCGACCAGACTGTGAATCACCGATTGCGGATGAACGAGGATGTCGATCCTCTCCTCCGGCATGGCGAAAAGGTGATGGGCCTCGATGAGTTCGAGGCCCTTGTTCATCATGGTCGCCGAATCGACGGAAATCTTCGCCCCCATCGACCAGTTGGGGTGCGAGACGGCTTCCGCCGGTGTCGCCCTGGCCATGGCTTCCTGATCGGCCGAACGGAAGGGCCCGCCGGACGCGGTCAGGATCAGCCGGCTGACCCGGGCGCGCCGCGCTTCGTCGAAGACCTGGAAGATGGCGTTGTGCTCCGAATCGACCGGCAGCAGGGTGGCGCCATGCGCGGCGACCGCCGCCGTCACGATGTCACCGGCGCAGACCAGCGCCTCCTTGTTGGCCAGCGCCACGACAGCGCCCCGGCGCACGGCGGCAAGCGTGGGCGGCAACCCCGCCGCGCCGACAATCGCGGCCATGACGAGATCGCTCGGCCGCGCCGCAGCTTCCTCGACCGCGGCGACGCCTGCGCCGACCTCGATACCAAGATCGCCGAGAGCTTCGCGCAGGACGGGCAGCGCCGCCTCATCCGCGCTGGCGACGAAGTCCGGGCGGAAACGCCGTGCCTGTTCGATCAGAAGATCCAGCCTGCGATGGGCGACCAGGGCGGACACCCGAAAGCGGTCCGGATTGCGCCCGACCAGATCGAGAGTGGAGGTACCGACCGAACCGGTCGAGCCGAGCACGGTGACACTGCGCACCGTCATCACAGGACTCCCATCATCACCGCGACCGCAGCCACCGGAGCCGCGAACAGAAGCCCGTCCAGCCGGTCGAGGAAACCGCCATGTCCCGGGATCAGCCGGCTCGAATCCTTCACGCCGAAATGCCTCTTCATCGCACTTTCACAGAGATCGCCGACCTGGCTCCACGCCCCCGTGAAGCCGGCGATCAGGCCAAGCACCAGGGGCTGCGGCAGGTCAACCGCGTACGCCACCGCCGCGCCCACGATCATGGCCGCCACCACCCCCCCGATCAGCCCGGCCCAGGTCTTCTTCGGGCTGATGCGCGGCGCCAGCTTCGGCCCCCCGATGGTACGGCCGGCGGCATAGGCCCCCGTATCCGTGGCCCAGATGGTCGCCAGCAGCCAGTAGACCAGCCCGGTACCTTCCGCCGCGTCGAAGCGCAGCCAGATCATGGCGAGACAAGGCAGTGCGACATAGGGCACCGCCAGCGCCGGCCACAGCATCAGGCCGCCGCGCAGGCGGGCCAGCACGACGGAGACCACGACGCCCACCGCGACGACGGCTAGGGCCGGCAGGAAGGCCCCCTCGATCCCGGCCCAGAGGGCGCCGGCCACGAAGGCAAGATGAACCCCGGCGACGAGGCCGAGACCATTCCGCACCGTGATCGCATCCCATTCGAAGACAAGGGCAAGGGCGACGACGGCGATCAGGGCGATGAACCAGCCTCCGCCCAGATGAACCCCCGCCAGTCCGATACAGGCGAGCACGATACCGGAAACGATACGGCGCCCGAGATCCCCCGGCGCCTTGCTGTCCTTCGGGGGGGGCAACGCCATGGACGCGGTCATTCCTTGCGCGCGCCGAAGCGCCGGTCGCGGCTCTGATACTCGCGCAGGGCCATTTCCAGCTCGTCGCGGCCGAAGTCGGGCCACAGGGTGTCGACAAAGACGAATTCCGCATAGGCCGCCTGCCACAGCAGGAAGTTCGACAGGCGCTTCTCACCCGAGGTGCGGATGACGAGATCCGGGTCCGGCATGCCCGCCGTCTCGAGCCGGCTCGCGAACAGGCTCTCGTCGATGTCTTCCGGCGCGATCCTTCCCGCCACCGCATCAGCCGCCAGCGAGCGCGCGGCGCGCACGATCTCGCCCTGCCCGCCATAGGAAATGGCCAGCACCACGGTCATGCGCCGGTTGTCGCGCGTGCGAGTCTCGGCCTGGTCGATGAGCTGGAGAATATCGGGGGCGAGACGGCTGCGGTCACCGATGATGCGGATCCGCACGCCATTGGCATGGAGTTCCGCGAGATCCCGGCGCAGATAGAGGCGCAGCAGGCCCATGAGATCGCCGATCTCGTCCTCGGGTCGCTTCCAGTTCTCGGACGAGAAGGCATAAAGCGTCAGATATTCGATGCCGAAATCGGCCGCCGCCTCGACAACCCGGCGCACGGCATCGGAGCCGCGCTGGTGGCCGACCAGCCGGGGCAGGAAACGCGCCTTCGCCCAGCGCCTGTTGCCGTCCATGATGACGGCGACATGGCGCGGCATGGTCTCGTCCCTCGTCTCGATCGCCGGCTTCATCACCCGCTCCCGGCCCAAGGCCGCCCGCCGTCCGCTCAGACCTGCAGGATTTCCTTTTCCTTCGTGGTCAGCAGGCTGTCGATCGAGGCGATCGCCTTGTCGGTCATTTCCTGCACCTCGTCGGCGTAGATCTTGTGATCATCCTCGGAGATCTTGCTGTCTTTTTCGAGGCGCTTCAGCTGATCCATGCCGTCGCGGCGCACGTTGCGCACGGCGACGCGGGCCTGTTCGGCATATTTCGAGGCCAGCTTCACCATTTCCTGCCGGCGCTCCTGGTTGAGCTCCGGAATCGGGATGCGGATCAGCGTGCCGTCCACCACCGGGTTGACGCCAAGGCCCGAATTGCGGATCGCCTTCTCGACGAGACCGACCGAACTCTTGTCCCAGACCGAGACCGAAAGCATGCGCGGCTCCGGCACCGAGATCGAGGCGACCTGGTTGATCTGCATCTGGGAGCCATAGACCTCGACCGTGATCGGGTCGAGCAGGTTGGGCGAGGCCCGGCCAGTGCGCAGGCCGGCATATTCGTGGCGAAGGTTTTCGATGGCGCCGTTCATGCGCCGCTCGATCGAATCGAGATCCGGCTCGTCGGACAAGGTGTTATTCCCTTTCCCTGATGATGGTCGACTTGGCTTCGCCGTTCAGCACGGAAAGCACGGGTTCGGCGAGGTTGAAGACGAGGATTGGAATACGGTTTTCCCGGGCGAGCGCGATCGCCGAAGCGTCCATCACCCGCAGGTCCTGGCTCAGCACGTCGTGGTAGGTCAGCTCGTCGAAACGGACCGCGTTCGGATCGCGCTTCGGATCGGCGGAATAAACGCCGTCCACCTGGGTGCCTTTCAGCATGACGTCGCAGCCCATTTCCGCCGCGCGCAGCGTCGCCGCCGTATCGGTGGTGAAGAAGGGATTGCCCGTGCCGGCGGCGAAGATCACCACGCGCCCCTTCTCCATGTGGCGGATGGCGCGCCGACGAATATAGGGCTCGGCCACCGAGGTCATGGGAATCGCCGAGATCACGCGGGTCTGCAGGCTCAGTTTCTCGAGCGAATTTTGCAGTGCCAGCGCATTCATCACCGTGGCCAGCATGCCCATGTAATCGGCCGTGGCCCGTTCCATGCCACGCGCCGCGACCGACAGACCGCGAAAGATGTTGCCGCCGCCGATGACCAGGCAGATTTCGGTGCCGAGGTCGTAGACGCCCTTGATGTCGGCCGCGATGCGGTCGACCGTCGCGTGATCGATCCCGAAGGCCTGGGGCCCCATCAGGGCTTCCCCCGACACTTTCAGAAGGATACGGCGGAATTTCGGCGGGGTGGTCATGGGAACGATCCAGGCACGAAGCGGCTTCCGGCCCGGGCCGGCTGGCCGGGCTGGTCACGGGGTATAGCATCTGACCGGCAATGGGCCAACGGGGACGGCGCTTCTAGCACAAAATGCGTCGCCGGCGAGAAAAATGGCGGGCGTGAGGCGTCGATAGCTGGCGCGGCCCCGCCCCCCCCTCACCCCAACCCTCTCCCCCTGAAGGGGGCGAGGGAGTCGATGCGGTGCGAGGCAGGCCCCCTCGCCCCGCTTACGGGGAGAGGGCGGGGGTGAGGGGCCGTTCCGGCTTCGGGGCGATCGGCGGTTGATCCCG
>JAQVKV010000346.1 GCA_028694545.1 Zavarzinia sp.
CGGGGCGGCCTTCGCCGAGGTCATGGCAATTAGTGTTGTAGTGGGCCGTGCGGATGGAACGGGCGATTTCGGGCGATTGTTTGGTCATGTCTCTCTTCCCGGTTTCCTGGTGTTTCTTGATGGCGGGTGGATCACGTGCCCTTGATCAGGCCACCCGGCCGCGCCCCCCACATGCAGAGGCTGGCGGGCTCGAAACTGAAGCTGCGGGGACGATGGTTCGTCTCGTCCTCGATCTCGTCGACGCCGCAGGAATATTCGAAGACCATGCCGTCCGGTCCCCGGAAGTAAATGAAATTGGCGCCCGAGGTCGGGTGCCGGCCGGGGCCGAAGACGATGGGGACCCGATGCCGGATGAGGAGCTGCCACGACCGCAGCACGTCCTCCCGCGCCACCACCTGATGGTTGATATGCTGGATGCCCGGCCCTTCCGCCCGCACCAGGGCGAGGGTGTGATGGATCCTGTTGATGCGCATCAGGGGGATGGTACCGATACGATCACTGACCCTGGCATTGCAGACCCTGGTCCAGAAGATTTCGTCGCGGACCGGATCGGTCGAATTCAGGCCGATGTGGTTGAAGCCGGTAATTGCCGCATCCCGCGTGCCGTAATAGCGCGGCCCGCGATATTCCGGGCGCAGCACCAGTTCGATCCGATTACCGGAGGGATCGTCGAAGCCGATGAAATCATGGGCTCCGCGCGCCGCCGCTTCTCCCGGGGTTCCCGCCGTCACGCGATGGCCAAGGGCTTCCAGCACCTCGGCGGCGGCGGCCAGTTCGGCCGCGTCGGAAACCTCGAATCCCGCGACCTGATAGGCGGGATCGCCCTCGACATAGCACAGCGTATGGGCTCGCGCGTCGGAGCGCAGATGCACCGACTTGGCGCCGCGCTCGGTGACCTCGAGGCCGAGGATCCTTGTCGCGAAATCGGCGGCAAGGTCGAGGTCCGGCGTGCCGAGCCGGACATAGGTGATGTCGTCGAGATGGATCATAGCGCCGCCTCCGTCCGCCATTCGGGCACCTCGGTGCAGACGCTGCCCCAGGTGCACAGGGATTCGGTGGTGAAGGGAAAGCGGCGCGGACGATGCTGTCGCGCGCCGATATCGTCGTTTCCGGACACGAGCGAGAAGATGGTGCCGTCCGGCCCCGCCAGATGCACGAAGACAAGGCCCGAGACCGCCTCCCGCCCCGGCCCGTGCAGGACGCGGATCTGATGTTCGGCGGCATGATAATAGGCCTGCATCACCTGATCCAAGCTCTCCACCGCGAAGACGGTGTTGAGCACGCCGGGACGATCAGCCGGGTGCAGGGCGATCCGGTGATGATGATCGTCGATCCGCAGATAGGTGATATCCCCCACCCGGTCCGACACCACCGCCCCGAGCGCCGCCCAGAAGGCGAGATCGCCTTCCACGTCGGTGCTGCGCAGGCCGATGCCGTGAAGGAAACGGATGCCGGTGTCACGCAGCAGATGGCAGCGGCGGCCATTGTAGTGGGGGCGCAGGACGAGGTCGATGGCATTGCCCGAACGATCCCGCGTCAGCAGGGCGGCATCGACGAGACGGTGGGCGCATTCCCCGACATCGGCGCGGCGCACCGGAAAACCGGCGCCGGCCAGGGCTTCCGCCGCCCGATCGAAAGCGGCCTCGTCGCGGCATTCAAAGCCGCTCGCCGTGGCGGCGGCATCGGTCACAAAGGAAAGATCGTGCTGGCGCTGGCTGGCCCGGAAACAGGCGCCCCCCTCGATGGCGGGCCCCGGCGGCAGGCCGAGAAACTCGGTGACGAAGCGGCCGGCCAGGGCGAGATCCGTGACCGGCAGGCGCGCATAGGCAGGCGCTACGATGGTGGGTTCTGTCACGTCTTTCTTTTCCTTGATTTCGGTACCGGCGCCGCCGGCCGATCCTCCTGCGCGGCGACATAGGTACGGACCATGTCGCGCAGCATGGCGAACTGGACCTTGTCCTTGCGGCTGTCGTCGTCCCAGAGCTTGCGCAGCGCCTGTCCGCGCACCACGCCCATCACGATCGAAAGCAGCCCCGGGATGATTTTCTCGGGGATGCCGTTCTCGACCAGGGCCTTGCTCCACGCCTGTTCGACCGGCAGACGCGCGGTGCGGGCGATTTCCAGCACTTCGTCGCGGACACCGGGATCGGTGGCGGCCGAAACCACGATGTCGATGGAAACCAGGAAGTGACGGCTGAAGAAGAAGTCCCGCGCGTCATCGATCAACTGGTCGATGATGTCGCTTTTCAGATCGATCTTGCCGGCGCGAACCCGGCTGCGCTCCAGGGCCTGGCCGTAGACGTGGCGCAGCGTCGCGACCACGAGCTGATCCTTGGTCGGGAAATGATGAAGCTGCGCCCCACGCGAGACACCCGCCACGCGCGACACTTCGGCCGTGCGGAACCCGGCGTAGCCATGGGCGCCCATCACCTTGGCCGCGGCGTCGATGATGCGGCGGCGCATGTCTTCCGAGCGTTCGGCCTGGGTACGGGTGACGCGCTTCTCCGCTTCCGGATGAATCCGGGGGCGACCGCGCGGGCGCGGGGTGGCGGGCGAGGCTTGGTCAGTAGGTGACATGAACGACCCCTTCGATCACTTCGACTGGATAAGTCTTCAGGGCATGCTCGCAGGGCATGCCCGTGGCTTCACCAGTCGTTACGTCGAAAGTGCCGAAGTGCCAACTACACTCTACGGTCTTTCCCTCCAGCGTGCCCTCTTCCGAAAGGGAGACTTCGCCGTGAGTACAGCGATCGGCGGTCGCAAAGATGCGGCCACCGACGTTGTAGAGCGCGATTCTGCTGCCGTCGGGCAGGGTTTCCCCCCGGATCTCACCTTCGGGAATTTCGTCGACGGGGCACAGTTTCACGGTTTCGGACATCCTGTTCTCTCCTCAAAGCATCGTGGTGCCGCCGTTGACGCTGATCACCTGACCGGTCACGAACGACGCCTCATCGGAGGCGAGATAGGCGACCATGGAGGCAACCTCGGCCATTTCGGCGGCCCGCCCCATGGGGATGACGTCGAGGAACCTGGCCGCCAGTTCCGGCGCCTTCCTGACGAAGTCCGCCAGTTGCTCGCTGTTCACGGCGCAGGGGGCGACGGTGTTCACGGTGATGCCATCGCGGGCAAATTCCCGGGCGAGCCCGGTGGTCATGCCATGCACGCCCCCCTTGGCGGCATTGTAGGCTGCGTGGTCGACGAGGCCGTTCCGCACCGAATCCGCGCCCAGGTTGACGATGCGGCCGAATTTGCGCGCCCTCATCACTGGCAGGGAGAAATAGCAGCACCAGATGGCGGTCCAGAGGTTGCGGTCCACCGTTGCCCGCAAGGTATCGGGTGTCTGATCAAGGAACGGCCGGATGATGCCGCCGCCCGCATTGTTCACAAGAACATCGACCGTGCCGAAGTCGCCGACCGCCCGATCGATCACCGACCGGGCCACCTCTTCCCGGGAGAGATCGCCGGCGACGGTCGCCGGCTTCTCTTCGTGAAGGGTGGCAATGTCCGCCGCCGTGGCGTCCAGCGCCGCCGCGTCCAGATCGGCGATCACCAGCCTGGCGCCCTCGGCGGCAAGGCGTTCGGCAATCGCGCGGCCGATGCCCCGGGCAGCACCCGTCACCACCGCCACCCGGCCCTGGAGTTTTCCGCTCATGCCGGGCCTCAGAGGATGAAGCTGACCCGGCCCTGCGGGCGCAGGCCATCGCTCGCCAGGATGCAACGCTTCTCTTTGATGCGCAGCCCCGCCTCGCCCTTCACCAGCTTGTGGATGTTGGAGCCGAAATAGACGTCGGTCTGGCCATCCTTCGAGCGATAGGTGACGAAGACCGAGCCGACCTCGATCACATCGCCCTCGATCTTGCGGATGAGGACGTTGCTGACGAGATGACGCAGCTTCGAGCGCGGGTATTCGGCATGCGCCGTGCGCTTCATCAGGCGCGTGACCCGCTCGCCCAGGCGGAAGCGGTCGTCGGCGATATAGAACAGATTGTCCTCCGCCGCCGCGTCCTCCGCCACGTCGGTGGACGGGACGTAATAGTGCGCGTCGTCGGTGAAGAGCTTCAGCCAGTCGGGCAGGCGCCAATGGTCGATCAGGTCCGCTTCCT
>JAQVKV010000347.1 GCA_028694545.1 Zavarzinia sp.
GTCCACCACGCGGATTCGCACCTTCTCCACCGGCGTCACCAGATAATAATGATCATCGTCCTCGCGCCGCAGGATGGTCGAGAACAGGCGCACCAGAGGTGCCCGCCCGATCGGCGACTTCATGTAGTGCCACGAGCCGTCGCGGCGGATTTCGATGTCGATGTCGCCGCAAAACGGCGGATTCCAGAGGTGGATGGGGGGCAGGCCCTTCCTGCCGGCCCCGGCCGCCCTGGCCGCCGCCGCCAGCCCCTGGGCATCGGGAGCGGTCTTCGGCCGATCGTTGGGTTCCATGTGCTTGCTTCTCCCTTGCGACGGCGATGTGGTTCTGCCGCCTGTTTTCGGGTTAGCCTCAGGTTCGTTCTTAACGAATATAGTGGGCACCATGACGAACGTCAGCGATGGCCGCGAGGCGCTTGTTCAGGAAATCGACCGACTGGGGGCCCGGCTCGCCAGCCTGAAGGCCGCCATCGGCGAAGTCGTGTTCGGTCAGGAACAGGTGATCGAGCAGGCACTGGTCACCCTTCTGGCCGGTGGCCACGGGTTGCTGGTCGGTGTGCCCGGCCTCGCCAAGACCCGCCTGGTCGAAACATTGGGCACGGTCCTCGGCCTGCAGGAACGACGCATCCAGTTCACGCCAGACCTGATGCCGGCCGACATTCTCGGCGCCGAAGTACTGGACGAGGGCGAGGACGGCCGCCGCGCCTTCCGCTTCGTGAAGGGCCCCGTGTTCTGCCAGTTGCTGATGGCGGACGAAATCAATCGCGCCAGCCCGCGCACCCAGTCCGCCCTGCTGCAGGCGATGCAGGAGGGCGAGGTCTCGATCGCCGGCGAGCGTCATCCCCTGCCCCGCCCGTTCCACGTCCTCGCCACCCAGAACCCGCTGGAACAGGAAGGCACCTATCCCCTGCCGGAAGCCCAGCTCGACCGTTTCCTGCTCGAGATCGCGGTCGATTACCCGGACCGTGCGGCCGAAAAGCGCATGCTGCTGGCGACCACGGGCGCCGAGACGCCGGTTGCGCGCAAGGTGCTTGAAACCGGCGAACTGGCGGAGGCGCAGGCCCTCGTCCGCCGCCTGCCGGTCGGCGATTCGGTGGTCGAGGGGATTCTGGATCTCGTCCGCTCGGCCCGGCCGCTGGGTGAAGGGCGGGCCGACATCGCCCGCCTGATCGCCTGGGGCCCCGGGCCGCGGGCCGCGCAGGCGCTGATGCTGGCCAGCCGCGCCCGCGCCCTGATCGACGGCCGGCTCTCGCCCTCGAAGGACGATGTCATCGCCCTTGCGGGCCCGGTGCTGCGCCATCGCATGGCGCTGACCTTCGCCGCGCGCGCCGAAGGGATCGGCATCGCCCAGGTCATCGACCGCCTGGTCGACCCCTTGCGCTGACGGAAGGTCCATTCCGGTGCCCGTTTCCGCCCTGCAAGGCGAGGCCCTCGGGGCCGGCCTGCCGCCGCTTCTCGTCGAGGCGAAGCGGGTGGCCGCGACCGTGGAACAGGGCGTGCACGGGCGCCGCCGCGTCGGCTCGGGCGACAGTTTCTGGCAGTTCCGCCCCTATCGCCCCGGCGACGAGATCCGCGACATCGACTGGCGCCAGTCGGCCCGGGGTGACCGCGTCTTCGTGCGCGAGCGGGAATGGGAAGCGGCGCAGAGTGTCTTCCTCTGGATCGACCGTTCCGCCTCCATGGACTTCGCCGCCGACAAGTCGCTGCCGACCAAGGGGGAACGGGCCGCCCTGCTCGGTCTGGCGCTAACCTCCCTCCTGATCCGGGCGGGCGAGCGGGTCGGCCTGATCGGGCGCGACAAGGTCGGCCACGGCGGCCGCGCCTATCTGATGACCCTGGCCGACATCCTGACGCGGCCAAGCCCGCCCAACGCCAGCCTGCCCCCCGCGGCCGAACTGCCACGCGACTGCCGCGCCGTCGTCATCGGTGACCTGCTGCGGCCGGAAGCCGAGATCGTCCGCCTGGTCGAGACTTTCGCCGGCCGGGGCGTGACCGGCCATCTGGTCCAGGTACTCGACCCTTCGGAAGTGGACTTCCCCTTCACCGGCCGCAACCGCTTCCTCGGCCTCGAGGGCGAAGGAAATCTTCTGGTGGGCCGGGCCGAGACCCTGGCGGAAGCCTATCGCGAACGCCTCGCCGCTCATCGCGACGCGATCGAGACCCTGGCCCGACGCACCGGCTGGACAGTGATCCATCACCGCACCGATCAGCCGGCCGCCGGCGCCCTGCTCGCCCTTTTCCTCGCCCTCGCGGACCTGGGGAGGCGCTGATGTTCGGCGTCGGTGCCATCGGTTTTACGGCGCCCTGGGTGCTGCTGGCGCTGGCCACCCTGCCGGCGATCTGGTGGCTGGTGCGCCTGACCCCGCCCAGCCCGCGCCAGACCCGTTTTCCCGCCCTGCAGCTCCTGCTCGACATCGCGCAGCGCCAGGAAACGCCGGAACGCACACCCTGGTGGCTGATCCTGCTGCGCGTCCTGTTGGCCGGGCTCGTCGTCATCGGACTGGCGGGGCCCGTGCTCAACCCGATCCAGGCGGGCGGCGGCAGCGGCCCCTTGCTGATCGTGGTGGACGACGGCTGGGCCGCCGCATCCCGCTGGCCGGACCGCATGCAGGCGCTGGCCGAACGGGTCGCGGTGGCGGAAGCCGCGGGACGGCCCATTCGCCTGCTGACGACGGCACCGGACGGGAACGACCTGCCGGCACCGCCCGCCCTGCTTGATCACGCGCAATTGCGCGGCGCCCTTTCCGGCCTCCTGCCGAAACCCTGGGCCGTCGACCGCCGCGCGGCGATCGCCGATCTCGATGCCTTGCCGGCGGATGCGGTGGCCGAGACCCTGTGGCTTGCCGACGGGGTGGAGGATGGCGCCGCCGCCGATTTCGCTGGCCGGCTGGCCCGCTTCGGCCCCGTGACCCGCCTCGACCTGCCGCCGGGCAATGCGCCCTTCGCGCTGGGCCTGCCCATGATCGAGAACGGTGGCCTGTCCATCGATGTGGCGCGCCCGGTAGCGGACGGCCCCCGCCATCTCACCCTGCTGGCCCGGAACGAGACCGGGCAGATCCTGGGCCGCCGCGCGATCGACATCGGCGCCGAGGAACCCGGGCAGACGGTGCTGATCGACCTGCCGGCCGAATTGCGCAACAAGGTCACCCGCGTCGACATCGCCGACGAGGCCTCGGCCGCCGCCATCCGTCTGCTGGACGGACGCTGGCGCCGCCGCGCCGTCGGCATCGCCTTCGAGGGCGGGGACGAGGCGGTGCGCCCGCTGGTGTCCGAAGCCTTCTTCCTGCAGCGCGCCATGGCCCCCTTCGCCGACGTCCGCCGCGCCCCCCTCGCCGAGTTGGTGGAAAGCCCTCCCGCGGTCATCGTCCTGCCCGACATCGGCCAGGTGCCCGCCGCCGTCCGCCCGAAGCTCAACGCCTTCATCGAGAAGGGCGGCGTCCTGCTGCGCTTCGCTGGGCCGCGCTTCGCGGTCTCGGCCGACGACCTGCTACCCGTCCGCATCCGCCAGGGGGATCGGGCGCTGGGCGGCGCCCTGTCGTGGAGCCAGCCGGCCTCCATCGCGCCCTTCGCCCCCGACAGCCCCTTCGCCGGCCTGACGCCCAGCCCCGACGTCCGCATCCGCCGGCAGGTGCTGGCCGAACCCGCTTTCGACCTGGACAAGAAGACCTGGGCCCGCC
This sequence comes from Zavarzinia sp., assembly GCA_028694545.1. Lineage (GTDB taxonomy): Bacteria > Pseudomonadota > Alphaproteobacteria > Zavarziniales > Zavarziniaceae > Zavarzinia. Next base: position 3,675 of record JAQVKV010000347.1, read on the forward strand.
TGACCGACGGCACGCCCCTGATCACGGGCGAACGGCGCGGCGCGGGGCTGATCGTCCTTGTCCATACCTCGGCCAACAGCGAATGGTCGGACCTTGCCCTGTCCGGTCTCTTCGTCGAGATGCTGCGCCGGATCACCGCGCTGGCGGATGGTGGCGACGCGGTCGAGGGTGACCGCAGCCTGCCGCCTCTCGCCAACCTGGACGGCTTCGGCCATCTGGGTCCCGTGGCGCCGGGCGCGGGGCCGATCGCCGCCGACACGATCGCCGATACCGTGGCGGGCCCGCGCTCGCCGCCCGGCTATTACGGCGACCCGGCGGCGCGGCGAGCACTGAACCTCATGCCCGCGCTCGACACACTCGCACCACTGCCGGCCATGCCCGGCGTCGCCGTCGTCTATCCCGAGGTGGCACCGGCCCGGCCCA
>JAQVKV010000348.1 GCA_028694545.1 Zavarzinia sp.
CAGAAAGGCCGCGCTCTCCGCGACCGCTTCGGGGGCCGCGCAGAACAGCCGGGCCATTTCGCCCGGTGCCTTCAGGTGGCGTTCGGCATTGGCGGCGAGGCGCAGGCCCGCATCCTCCACCGTCACATGCTCGCGGATGCAGGTCATGACGTCGGCGAGGCGGCGGCGGTCGGGGCCGTGGTGGTGGACGTCGTTCACCGCGAGCAGGGGCACGCCCGTCCGCGCCGACAGCGCCTTCAGGCGGGCAAGGCGGCGCTGGTCGTCCCCCCGATAGGTCATGGCGGCGGCAAGCCGAACAGGGCCGGGCAGGCGGCCGAGTACCGCCTCCAGCCCCGCGTCGTCGATGCGTTCCGGGGGGCAGAGGATCAGATTGAGATCCCCGGCCCAGTCGAGGAGGTCGGCGAGATCGAGATGGCATTCGCCCTTGGGCGCGCGCCGCTTGCCGAGTGTCAGCAGGCGGCAGAGCCGGCCCCAGCCCGCCCGGTTGGCCGGATAGGCCAGGATGTCGGGCGTGCCGTCGCGGAACACCAGCCGCGCGCCGACGGCAAGCCGCAGCCCGGCCTCCTTCGCCGCGACATGGGCGCGCACCACGCCCGCCACCGTATTGCGGTCGGCGATGCCGATGCCGGCAAGGCCGAGCGCCTGCGCCGTCAGCACCATCTCGTCCGCGTGGGACGCCCCGCGCAGGAAGGAGAAACAGGTGGCGACCGCCATTTCGGCGTAAGGGACGCTCACAGGAAGAATCCGTGCAGGCACCAGCGGGGGTGATCCGTCTCCCGGCCGTAGAGCCCTTCGCGGTAGAGCCAGAGGCGAAGACCAGCGGCCGTCTCCACCCGGAAATAGTCGCGCGTGGGCATGTCCGCCTGTCCCGCCCGCCACCATTCGGGGGCGATCCGCTCCGGCCCCTCGGCACGGGCCACCTCGTGCCAGAGCCCGCGCCAGCGGATGCGCCGGGGCGGGCCATCCGGCACTTCCGCCAGGGCTTCCAGGGCTTCGGGCTTCTCGAGCAGGCGGCAGGGCCGGGCGGGCAGGCGGCTGTCCTGATCCGGGGCGATGAAGGCGTCGGGTGTCGCCGCGATCGGGGCCAGCTGCATTGCCCGTTCCGGCACATGGCTGTCGCGCGGGGCCAGCCGGCGCAGGCGCCCGGGGCCGAGGCGGGTGGCAAGATGATCGACGAGGCCCGAGAAGGCGGCCGCCGCCTCGATCGCGGCGCCACCATCGAAACCGGGCTGAACGGGAACGACGGTACGGACCTCCGGCGCCGAGAGGCGGATCGCCTCGAAGCCGAAACCGGCCTCCAGGGGATCGGCCAAGGCGGCGAGGCGATCGGTGAAGAGGCGGCGCATCTCCGCCCCCCGGCGCAACGGCCGGCCGGCACCGATCGCCAGCCGGCGGACGGCGCCATCCACGCGGAACAGCACGGCCTCCAGCCGCGTGGCGCCCAGCCCCTCCGTCTCCAGGGCCGCGCCCAGGCTGTCGCCCAGCGCGGTCAGGGCATGGAGGACATGGGGTTCCGAAACGATCGGCTCCACCAGACGGCGCTCGACCATGTGATCGGCCACCGGCCGTCGCGGCGAGATCGGCGCATCCACGAGGCCGAGCGCCTGGTCCAGCCGGCGCAGCAGCCCGGCGCCATAGCGCGCGGCGAGCGGCGCCCGGGGGCGGAGCATGATATCGCCGATCGTTTCCAGCCCGGCATCGCGCAACCCCTCGACGACCTCCGGACCGGGACGCAGGGCGGCGAGGGGCAGGGGGGTGAGCAATGCCGCCTCACGCCCTGGTGCCGCCACGATCTCCGCCCCGTGGCGGGCAAGCGCCACGGCGCAGCCAGGCGTGGCGGCGACGGCGACGCGAGCCGCGATGCCCCATCCGGCCAGACGCCGGCGGACGGCCCCCGCCATCGCCGCCTCGCCTTCGAAGAGATGGGCGCAGCCCGTGATGTCGAGCAGCAACCCGTCCGGCGGATCGAGGGCGACGAGGGGGGTCCAGACCTCCATCCCGTCGGCCAGCGCCTCGAGCAGGGCGAGGTCCGCCGCCGGATCGGCTTCCACCACGTCGAGGCCCGGGAACATGGCCCCGGCATCGGCAAGGGCAAGGCCGGGGGCAAGGCCACGTGCCGCCGCCACCGCGTCCACCGCCAGCAGGCGCGCGGCATTGCCCACCCGCCCGACGGTGACGAGCGGGGCCTCGCCGTCAGCCGGCCCGGCGCCAGAGTGCCGCCGGGCGCGGCGGATGCGGTCGGTCGGTAGCCGGGGCAGCCAGATCGAGAGATGGCGCCGCGAGGGTGAACAGCCGCTCATCACACCTCCACACAAGGGTCCAGCGGCCGGCGGGGCCGCGCCGGTTCCGGGTCAGGGTGAGGTCCAGGGCCGTGTCGCCGACCCCGCCCCAGCCGTCCGCGGGGCCCGACACCGGCGCCACGGTCCAGCGGGTGGCCGCCGCCGAGGGGCCGGGGAACGGCCGCTGGCGGGTGAGGAAACCGAGACCGCCGCCCTCCCGCGCGGCGAGCGACAGGCGCCGCGTGGCGGTCAGATCCGCCGGCCGGCCCTCCCGCGCCAGCTCGACGACGGTGGCCGCCACCGCCTTGCAGCGCAGCGCCTCCTCCGCCGCCCAGAGGGCTTCGAGCGTATCGCGCGCGACGACGAGGAGAAGGCGCCCGACCTCGATCCCGAGCCCGGCAAGGCCCGGACCATAGGGCCAGCCGTCGTCCCGGAACGTCGCCCCCGTCCCGATCCAGAGCAGCGCGCCGGCCCGTGCCGCCGCCAGCCGCAGGCCGAGCCCGGCGGCCCCGGGCCCGGTGAATTCATGCAGCGCCCCCGCCGCCAGCCCGCCGCCCAGCACCCCATCCAGCGCGGCGATGCCGAAGGGGGTGGCGGGCAGGGGCGTGGCACGGTCCGGGCCGCCCCTTTCGATACCGGCGATGCGCCGGCGGAGAAGGGTCTGTAGGGTCATGGCAATATGTTCGCTATTCGTTCTTATATTCCCGCCGTGACGGGCGAGAGTCAAGGCGGTTTGGGCCCTGGACTTGTCCACATCAGGTTGTGGATACATGTCCGGGGACCGTCCGAATGGCCCCGCCCGGAAGCGCAGGATCCAGTTGAGGTTTATCCTCTAATATATTGATTTATATGGAATTACGATTTCAGGTCGAGCAGAGCCTGGTCGACCGCCGCAAGCGCATGTAGGGTGATGGTGTCGAACAGGGGCAGGGTGCTGTCCGCAGGGCCGATCAGAAGCATGATCTCGGTACAGCCGAGGATCACCGCCTCGGCGCCTCGTGCCGCCAGCCGTTCGATCACGGCGCGATAGAGGGCGCGGGATTCATCCCGGACCACGCCAGCGACCAGTTCCCCATAAATGACGTCGTGAACGATACGGCGGTCGTCCGCTTCGGGTACGAGAACATCGAGGCCGTGGCGGGCAGCAAGGCGGCCCTTGTAAAAGTCCTGTTCCATGGTGAAGGCCGTACCCAGCAGGCCGATACGGGTATGGCCGGCGGCCTTGATCGCCACCGCCGTCGGATCAGTAATGTGGAGCAGGGGAATGGAAACGGCCCCGGCCACCGCATCCGCCATGCGGTGCATCGTATTGGTGCAGATCAGGAAGAAATCGGCGCCACCCGCTTCGAGGCGCTGTGCGGCATCGATCATCTCGCCTTCGAGTGTGGCCCAGTCTCCCTGGTGTTGCAGACGTTCTATGTGGCCGAAATCGACCGACCACATCAGGCTCCGGGCGGAATGAACCCCGCCCAGCCGGTCCCGCATTGCCCGATTGATGATCCGGTAATATTCGGCGGAACTTTCCCAGCTCATCCCGCCGATGAGCCCGATCACCTTCGGCCGCATGTTACCCCCGTCAAAGCAAACCCATGGCTCGCCGGCCGGAGCGCGGAGTATAGCACCCCGATCAGGCCGGCCGTAAGGAACCCTAGCTGGCGTGCCAAGGCAGGAGGCGCATATCGTCGTGGCTCCAACAATGTCGGAAAAGCCGTCCAACACATTGGAATGGAAGGATATCCTGCCGCGTGGGCAGTACCGCTCCCGTCCGCGCCAGATTCATTTAATTTCCATAATATATATTATGCGACTTGCGGA